>JBOHSV010000286.1:0-8172 GCA_050921735.1 Gemmatimonadales bacterium
TCCGCTGATGTCGATCGACGCGGACGAGATCGAGTCGATCGACGTGCTCAAGGACGCCTCGGCGACGGCGATTTACGGGGCGCGCGGCGCCAACGGCGTCGTGCTGATCACGACCCGGCGGGGGCGCGAGGGCGAGACCCGCGTCACCGTCGAGTCGAGCGTCGGCTTCCAGGAGATCTCGAAGCGTATTCCCGTCCTGAGCGCGCGGCAGTTCATGGAGCTGTCGAACGAGGCGCGGATCAACGCCGGCCAGGGACCGCTGTACAGCCAGACGCAGATCGACACCGCCCGCACCTACGACTACCCGGCGATGATGCTGCGGACGGCGCCGCAGGCGAGCCAGGCGATCTCCCTGTCCGGGGGCACGGCCAGCACCCGGTATCTGCTGAGCGCCAACTACACGCACCAGAAGGGCATCGAGATCGGCTCGGACTTCGAGCGCTACGGGATCCGGCTCAACCTCGACAGCGACGTCAGCGAGCGCTTCCGGGTCGGCACCAGCCTGAGCCTGGCGCGGGTGGCGCGCAACGCCGCCGCGGTCGAGAACGCCTCGCTGGGGAACAGCGCCAACGGCATCCAGGCCGCCATGCAGTTCGCCCCGTTCGCGGCGCCGCGGGACGCCGCCGGCAACTGGATCAAGACCTCCCCGACCACGGAGCCGGTCCCGAACCCGGTCGCCCGCGCCTCGGAGCTGACCGACCTGAACACGAGCGCGCGCCTGCTGGGGAGCGCCTACGCCGAGCTGGCCGTCACTCCGGCGCTCACCGTGCGGACGACGTTCGGCGGCAACTTCCAGTTCTTCAAGATCCACTGGTTCGCCCCGCGCACCATTCTCGACGGCGGGACGGGCGGCCGGGGGTGGATCTTCTCCAGCGAAGACCGCGATCTCACGAACGAGAACACCATCACCTATCGCCGCACCGTGGGACCCGGCAGCCTGGACGTGCTCGGCGGCTTCTCGGTGCAGACCTTCTACAGCGAGGGGATCCAGGGCGAGGGCGCGGACTTCCCCACCGACGCCACCGGCGTGTTCGACCTCGGCTCGGGCTCCCAGCTCCTGCCGGCGGAGAGCAACGTGAACGAGGCGGCGATCCTCTCGTACCTGGGCCGCGCCAACTACAACATCGCCGGCAAGTATCTCTTCACGGTGACCGGCCGCTACGACGGCTCGAGCCGCTTCGGGGCCAACAACAAGTGGGCGTTCTTCCCGTCCGGGGCGTTCGCCTGGCGGCTCTCGGAAGAGCCCTTCATGCAGAACCAATCGCTGGTCGACGACCTGAAGCTGCGCGTGAGCTACGGCCAGGTGGGCAATCAGGCCGTCGGCTCGTACCAGTCGCTGTCCGGGCTCGGCGTGCAGTGGTACGCGTTCGGCGGGACCGAGATCCCCGCGCTGGCGCCGGGCGGCACGATGCCCAATCCCGACCTGCGCTGGGAGCAGCAGACGCAGTTCAACGCGGGGCTCGACGCGGTCCTGCTGGGCGGGCGGCTGGCGCTCTCGCTCGACCACTACCGTTCCAAGACCACGGATCTCCTGCTGTCGGTCCCCGTGCCGTCCACCACCGGGTTCGGCAGCCAGCTCCGGAACATCGGGGCCGTCCGGAACCGGGGCGTCGAGCTGTCGCTGACCAGCGTGAACGTCCAGCGCGACCGGCTGCGCTGGACGAGCACGCTCAACGTCGCCGCCAACCGGAACAAGGTCGTCGATCTGGGGACGGCGCTCGACACGGCCGGGAACGTGGTGCCGTTGGAGCAGATCCTCCTCTCGCCGCGGACCGGGAACTTCTTCGGCCCGTCCCAGACCTACATCCTCCGGGTGGGCGAGCCGCTCGGCGCGATCTACGGCTACCTGGTCGACGGCCTGTGGCAATCCGGAGACCAGTGCTATCTGACCAATACCGCCGAGTGCACCCCGGGGGAGTACAAGGTCGTCGACGTTGACGGAGACGGCACGATCACCGGGAACGACCGGGTCATCCTCGGCCAGGGCGATCCCAAATTCTACGGCGGGCTCGACAACCGCCTGACCTACGGGCCGTTCTCCCTCGATCTGTTCCTGACCTTCGTGTCGGGGAACAAGGTCATCAATGCCGGCAAGGCGTACGGCTGCTTCGTGATCATGCAGCAGAACGAGCGCGCGTGCGCGCTCGACCGCTGGACGCCGACGAACACCGACACGGACGTCCCGCGAGCGAACAACGCGCGCCCGCGCCGGCTCTACAGCACGGTGGTCGAAGACGGTTCGTACCTGCGGCTCCAGACGCTCACGCTCGGCTACCAGCTCCCGAACAATCTCATCCGCGGGATCCGATCGGCCCGGCTGTTCGTCACCGGGCAGAACCTCTGGATCCTCACGGACTACAGCGGGTTCGACCCGGACGTGAGCAGCATGGGCGGCGACACGCGGTTCGGCGGCATCGACATCGGCGCCTACCCGCGGTCGCGCACCTGGAACGTCGGCCTCAGCGTCACCTTCTGAGGAAAGGGACCGATCCATGAGACGGAACCCAGGAATCGCGCCGCTCGCGCTGGCGGCCGGGCTCGTGGTGACGGCCTGCACGGATCTGCTGAACGAAGATCCCCGGGGATTCACCACCACGGACACGTTCTACCGCACCGGCGCGGACCTGAACAGCGCCACGATCGCGATCTACGCCGCCTACCGGCCCGGTTTCGGCGCGTTCGGCGGCCTGCACGGCTTCGGCAACTGGACCGCCCCCGAGCTTGCATCCGACCAGGCGCGGCACGACAACCGCGAGCCCAACTACAACACGCGGTCGCCCGACTACATCGACTGGAGCCCCAACACGGGCCAGACCGGCGGCTACTGGGGCCTGATGTACGGCGTGATCACGCGGGCGAACCTGGTACTCGCCAACGGTCCCGGCATCCAGACGCCGAACCAGCAGATGAAGGACTGGAACCTCGCCGAGGCGAAGCTCCTGCGCGGCTACGCCTACCTCTGGCTGACCAAGGTGTACGACGGCGTGCCGCTGCTGCTCACGCCGGAGGAGCAGGCCAATCCCCGGCCCACGCGCACCCCCCTCGAGCAGGTGCACCAGGCCATCGTCCAGGACTTGACCGAGGCCGAGGCGGCGCTGCCCGAGACGTGGCCCCCGAACGACGGCTACGGCATTCCGACCCAGGGGCGCGTCACCAAAGGGGCCGCGCAGATGGCCCTGGCGGACCTCTACCTGTGGCGCTCCACCTACCTGGTGCAAGACGAGTGGCAGCTCGCCTCCGACTGGGCGAAGAAGGTCATCGATTCCGGAACCTGGGACCTGAACGCCGACTACATCCGCACGTTCCGGCCGGGGAACGAGGGGAACAGCGAGATGATCTTCTCCCTCACCAATACCGGCCTCGAGCCGCGCACCAGCAACGTCTTTCAGTTGTTCTACTATCCACGCGACTGGGGACTCGACCTCGGCCAGGGAGGCGGCTGGGGCCTCATCCACCCCACCGACTGGTTCTGGGACAGCTACCTCACGGGCGACTACCGGCGGTCCACCGGCATCCACCACACCACCGAGGCGGCGTACGTGACGGGCGGCTGCGGGCTCAGCGGCGACTGCGGCGACAACGCCGACTCGACGCTGGGCGACGGGCCCATGCCGTGGAAATACAAGAAGTCCGACGGCGGCGCGACGTGGTGGCTGGGGGACGTGGACGTGCCGCTGTACCGCTCCGCCGAAGCCATCCTGATCTACGCCGAAGCGCAGAACGAGCTGGGCAACACCGGCGAGGCGTTGACGTACCTGAACCTGATCCGGGCTCGCGCCCGCCAGGGGACGGGCGCGGAGAACCGCCCGGAGCCCCACGATTACGGCACGGCCGGTGAGCCGGTGGACCAGACATCGGTGCGCGAGGCGATCTACATGGAGCGCGCCTGGGAGCTGGCGTTCGAGGCCAAGCGATGGTTCGACCTGGTGCGCCGCGACTCGCGCGAGCCGGGGTTCTGGGAGACCTCACTCGAGACGCACGATCCCAACTCGCTGGTGGCCTGGAGCGACCTCGCGGGCCAGGAGTTCAGGACGCGCTTCCCGATCCCGGACGGCCAGATCGACGCGAACCCGGCGCTGTGCCAGAACGCCGGGTACGGCGGGAACGAGTGCGCCCCGGGGTCAGGGATTCAGCCGTGACGCATCCGCGCCGACCGGCGCCTGCCGGGCGTCCAGGCTCAGCGGCCCGGACCCGAAGTGCGCGATCAACAGCGCGGCGCCCAGCATGGACAGATTCTTCATGAACATCGCCATCTGCATCTGGGCCATCATCGGATCCGACACCGCCCAGAACGCGTGCATCGTGGGTGTCACGGGGACCAGGAACAGAACGATCAGCCAGGCGCCGAGCCGGGCCCGATAGCCCAGGGCGATGCTGAGCGCGCCCGCCCCCGCGACGATCCCGGAGAGCGGCACGAGAAGGCCGGCCAGGGGCACGCCCTCCTGGGCGGCGTAGCCGATGGCTTGCGATGAAAAGTGGCCGAGTAGGGCCGTGAAGAAGATGGCGGCGTAGAGCACCCGCCCGATCGGGACGATGATCTGAGTGTTCAAACGGTCCTCCTCCAAGGGATTGGTGACTCCGAGGGGGGAACCACCGCCGAGCGGAGCGGGTTCCCGCCCGGGGCCGCTTCACGCGCGCCCCACCCGCACCGCGAGCGGCCACGTCACCCGACGGACGGTCCCGGCTCGCCACGCGCGGCTGAGGTCGCGCCGAAACGCCCCGAGCGGCCCGGAACCTTCCGCCCGCACCATGGCACGCACCGCCGACCACGTGTCCACGTACGCCAGCACCTGGGCCGCCGACCAGTCCGCCCGCATCTCCAGCGCGGGGGCCGCCAGCTCCTCGAAGGGGAACGGCAGCGACCGGTACCCCTGCTCGACGTGCCGCCGCTCCGGTGACCAGTACCGCCCCAGGACACCCTCGTAAAACGCGCCGATCACGGGGTCCACGTCGTCCCCGACCGTCATTCGGCCGTACGTCACCAGCGCGACCACGCCGCCTGGCCGCGTCACCCGCCGCACCTCGGCGTAATACGCGGGCAGGTCGAACCAGTGCGCCGCCTGGGCGGCGACGGCCAGATCCACCTCGCCGTTCGGCAGACCGCTGGTCTCCGCGCGGGCCCGCCGGTAGAGCACGTTCGGTTGTCGGCGCGCATGCGCCAGCTGGCCCGCGCTCGCATCGGTCGCCACCACCCGCTCGAACCGGGCCACCAGGAGGACGGAGAGCTGGCCGGAGCCGCACCCGGCGTCCCACGCGAGGGTGTGCTGTGCGGTGAGGTCCGCCAGGAAATCGACCAGCGCCGGGGGATAGGACGGGCGATGGACGGCGTAGGCCGCCGCCCGGTCGGCGTAGTCGTCCGCCGGGGCATCCGGCGTCACCGCCGGTAGACCTCGCGCCCCTCGAGCAGGGTGAGCACGACGGGCACCCGATGAATGGCGTGCGGCGGGACTCCGAACAGATCGCGCTCCAGCACGACGAGGTCCGCCGCCTTCCCGACCGCGATCGTGCCCGTCGTGCCGGCGAGCCCGCCCGCGACCGCACCGCCCACCGTGTAGGCGCGCAAGATGGCGGCGAGATCCACCCGCTCCTCGGGAATCCAGGGCGGGCCGGTGGAGTCGGCGAGCGCGCGGCGCGTGACGGCGACCTGCACCGCGTCGAGCGGATTCATGGACGTGACCGACCAGTCGCTCCCGCCGGCCACGACGGCCCCCGTCGCCAGGACGCTCGCGATGGGATAGAGCCAGCGGGAGCGCTCGTTACCGAGGCGCGGCTCGGTCAGGTCGCGGATGTAGCTGTCGGCGTACGCCCACAATGGCTGAAAGCTGAGCGCCACGCCAAGCCGGGCCGGGCGCGGGAGGTCCGCGGGGTCCCACAGCTGGACGTGGGCCAACACCGGGCGCGGGCCTCCGCCGTCGGCTCGGGTCGCGACAGGCTCGAGCGCGTCGAGCGCCACGCGGATCGCGCGGTCGCCGATCGCGTGCACGTGCGCGACGAAGCCCGCCGAGTCGAGCGCGTGCACGAGCCGGGCCAGCGTGTCGGGGGCGACGTTCAGCTCGCCCCGGTACCCGGGACGGTCCAGGTAGGGATCGAGCAGCGCCGCCGTCTGCCCTTCGATCACGCCGTCGAGCACGATCTTGGCCGCCAGGGGATGCACGAGCGGGCCCGCGTAGCGCGCGCGGAGGGTCGCGAGCCGGCGGGCCTCGGCCGACGGCGGGCGCTGCGCGTCCGCGTGTATCGCGACCATCACGCGCGCCGTGAGCACCCCCAGCGACTCCGCCCGATGGTACGCGCGCAGGATCGGCTCGTCCGCGCGGGCTTCGTGCAGGGTCGTGATCCCGAACCGCGCGGCCAGGGCCAGGCCACGGCGGAGCCCGGCCAGGTACTCGGCGTCCGTGTAGTCCGGCAGGTGGCGCGCCACGAGCTCCATGGCGCTCTCGCGCAACGTGCCCCCTGGCGCGCCGCCCGGCTCCCGCTCGATCCGGCCGTTGGGCGGGTCGGGGGTGTCGCGGGTGACGCCGGCGATCGCGAAGGCGCGGGTGTTCACCCAGGCCGAGTGGGCGTCGGCGGACGTCAGGTACGCCGGGTGATCGGGCACGAGCGAGTCGAGCAGGGCGCGGGGCGCGTTGCCGCCTGGAAACAGCGGCGCCTGCCACCCGCCCCCGCGGAGCCACGACGCCTCGGGGTCGCGCCGGGCGCAGGCCGCCACCAGCCGGACGACCTCTGCGCGGGTCCCCGCCCCGTTGAGATCGCACTCGCCCAGCTCGATGCCGCCCGTCACGGGGTGCACGTGGGTGTCGTGGAACCCGGGCAGGACCATCCGCCCGGACAGATCGAGGACGCGGGTCTCGGCGCCCACCCAGGCCCGCGCGGAATCGCCCGCCCCCACGAACACGATGCGGCCGTCCCGCACGGCCACGGCCTCGGCCCGGGGGCGGGTCGAGTCCATGGTGTACACGGCCGCGTCCAGCAGCACGAGATCGGCCGGCGGGCCGGGCTGCCCGCCGCACGCCCACGAGGCGCACGCCACGGCCAGCACGCCCGCCTGTGGCCAGGACGCAACGGTCATGACAACAACGTGTCGGGATTCGCGAAGCGCGGCCAGTAGCGCGACGGTCCCGGGCGATGCCATAATGCCACCGGGAATTCCGCGTCAGGGTGTCGGCGCCGGGTCGGGCGCCCGCAGGATCGGCGCCACCACCCGCCACACGTTATCCGCCACGATCCGCGCCCCGGCCGCCGTGGGATGGATGCCATCCGGCTGATTGAGGTCCGGGACGCCCGCCACGCCCTCGAGCAGGAACGGGATCAGCGCGGCGTCGTTCGCGCGGGCCAGCGAGACGAAGAGATTCCGGAACTCGCGCGTGTACCGGCGGCCGAGGTTCGGGGGCGCCTCCATCCCCGCCACCACGAGCCGCACGTCGGGGTAGCGCGCGCGGGTGCGGTCGATGATCGCCTGGAGATTCCGCCGGGCGGCCTCCAGGTCCTGACCTCGAAGCGCGTCGTTGGCGCCGAGCTCCAGGACCAGCACGCGTACCGGTTGCTGGAGCAGCCAGTCGATCCGCCGCAGGCCCGCCGCCGAGGTCTCGCCGCTCACGCCGGCGTTGACCGCGCGGAACCCCAGACCGGCCGAATCGATCTTTTGCTGGATGAGCGCGGGGAATGCGTCCTCGGGGTCGAGCCCGAGCCCCGCGGTGAGGCTCGTCCCGAAGAACAGCACCATCGGCCGGGTGTCGGCCGCGGGAACAGCGGGCGGCGTGTCGTCGCGCCGGGCGGACGCCTCCCGGTCCGAGCGGCACGCGAGAGCCAGGTAGCCCATCGCGAGCGCGACTATCTTTCGCCTCATGATGATCGTCGCGGAAAACCTCGAGCAAACGTACGCGAGCGGCGGCAGGCCGCTCACCGTGCTCCGGCAAATTAACCTCGCCGTCGCGCCGCAGGAGTTCGTCGCCGTCATGGGCCCGTCCGGCAGCGGCAAGACCACCCTGCTGGGCCTGTTGGCGGGACTGGATCTCCCCACACGCGGCGTGGTCCGCCTGGACGGCGAGGATCTCACCCGCCTCTCCGAGGACGCACGCGCCCGCGTGCGCGTCCGCAAGGTGGGCTTCGTGTTCCAGACGTTTCAGCTCCTGCCCACGCTCACCGCGCTGGAGAACGTACTGGTCCCACTGGAGT
>JBOHSV010000287.1:0-4986 GCA_050921735.1 Gemmatimonadales bacterium
GCCGAGAGCGCGCGGGCGATCAGCGCGCGCTCGTAGTCGTCGAGCGCCTGAGACAGGGCGACGTCGACCCAGTCGGCTTCGGCCCCCGCGGCGGCCCGGCGGGCGCCGTCCCGGGGCAGCACCCTGACGACCGCGTCCGCGGTCACGGCGTCGGGCCCCGACAGGATGGCGAGCCGCTCCACGATGTTCGCCAGCTCCCGCACGTTGCCGGGCCAGTGGTAGGCCGCCAGGAGCTGGAGCGCGCCGGCATCGATCCGGACCGGCCGGCCCAGCCGGGCGCTCTGCCGCTCGGCGAAGTGCCGCACCAGCGGGGCAATGTCGTCCGGCCGCTCGCGCAGCGGCGGGATGTGAATCGGGAGCACGTTGAGCCGGAACCACAGGTCTTCCCGGTAGTGCCCCTGCTGCACGACACGGGCCAGGTCTTTGTTGGTCGCGGCGATCACGCGCACGTCGACCGTGGTCGCCTTCTCGCTCCCGAGCCGCTCGATCACGCCCGTCTCGAGCACGCGGAGCAGTTTGGCCTGCGCTTCGGGTCCCAGGTCGCCGACCTCGTCCAGGAACAGGGTCCCGCCGTCGGCCAGCTCGAACCGGCCCTGGCGCCGCTCGGTGGCCCCGGTGAACGCGCCCCGCTCGTGCCCGAACATCTCCGATTCCACGAGGTCCCTGGGAATCGCCGCGCTGTTCACCGTGACGAATGCCTTGGCGGCGCGGCCGCTCTGGCGGTGAATGGCGGAGGCGACGAGCTCCTTGCCCGTGCCGGACTCGCCGGTGATCAGGACGCGGGCCTCGGTCGGGGCGATTTGCGCGATGACGGCGCGCAGCTCCCCCATCGCCCGGCTCCCGCCGATCAGGGGATCGGCGTGCCCCAGCGCCTCGTGCAGCCGGCGGTTCTCCGCGCGCGCCCGCGCGAGCTCGAGCGCGCCCCGGATCGCGACCAGCACGCCCTCCGGGGTCAGGGGCTTCTCGAGGAATTGAAACGCCCCGAGCTTGGTGGCGCGGACGGCGTCGGCGAGCGTCGCCTTGCCGCTCATCATCACCACCGGCACGTCGGGAACGCGGCGGCGCAGCTGCTCCAGCGTCGCCAACCCGTCCGGCCCGCCCGGCATCATCAGGTCGAGCAGCACGGCGTCCGGCGCCCCCTCCTCCACGGCGGCGAGCGCCGCCTGCCCGTTCGCCGCCTGGACGGTCTCGAAGCCCTCCGACTCGAGCAGCGCCCCCACCATGCGGCGAATGTTCGCCTCGTCGTCGACGAGCAGGACGCGCGCACTCATGCCGGGAACACGATCGCGAACGTCGCGCCGCCGCCGGGCGTCTCGTGCACGGTGATCGTGCCGCCGTGCGTCTCGATGGTCTGCTGCACCAGCGACAAGCCCAGCCCGGTCCCGTCGGGCTTGGTGGTGAAGTAGGGCTCGAACACGCGATGCCGCAGGTCCGCGGGGATTCCGGGGCCGTGGTCCGCGATCGTGATGGCGGTCCCGCGCGCGTCGCCGACCAGCGCCACGTCGATCACGCCGCGCCCGCCCATGGCCTCGCCGGCGTTCCGGAGCAGATTCGCGAAGGCCCGGCGCAGCGGGTCGTAATGGCCCTGCAGCGTGCCGCGGGCGCCGTTCGCGGTGAGCCGGACTTCCACGGTGTCCGGCACCCCGGTCCGGCCCAGCTCCTCGAGCAGCTCCTTCAGGTCCACCTCGCTCCGGGGACCCTCGGGCAACCGCCCGAACTCGGAGAATTCCTTGGCCAGCCGCTCGAGCCGCTCGGTTTCAGCGGTCAGCACCTCGTGCGCCGTCGCCATCCGCCCGCGGGCGTCAGCGAGTCCTTGAGGGTCCGCCTCACCGCCCGCGACCGTCAGGGAGTCCTGGAGGGACCGCTTCATCTGATCCAGCGCGATCCGCATGGACGTCAGCGGGTTCTTGATCTCGTGCGCCACCCGCCGCGCCACCTCGCGGAACGTGCGAAGCCGCTCCGCTTCGAGCTCGCGCTCCCGCGCGAGCGTGAGGGCGCCCGCCAGCTCGCGCAACGCCTGGCGCAGCGCCTCGAATTCCGGCGCGCCCCGGCTGACCGGCCCCTCGGGCAACGGCTCGCGCTGCCGGATGCGGTGCGTCCAGCCCACCAGCTCGTCGATCGGGCGCGACAGCTGGCGCGACAGATGTCCCGCCAGCCGCACCGCCGCGAACAGGGCGACTGCGCCCAGCAGGGTGACGACCACGGCGAACCCCGCCGCGTAGTACCGCAGATACGTATCGGCCCGCCGCGCCAGGGTGAGGGAACGCGAGACCGCCTCGAGGTGCGCGCCGTACGCGGCCCGCTCGGCGGCCGTGAACGACAACGTATCCACCTGCTCGAGCATCGTGCGCGCGGACGCGGCCACGCCCTCGAGCGCCGCGCGCGGGCCCGCCGCGGGCGCCACGGTGCGCACCGTCACGAGCCAGCCCACGACCGCCAGTGTGATCGGCACCGCCGTCATGGCCACGAGCGCCACGAAGATCCGGCGGCGGAACGGGAGGGGAGGCGGCATATTGTCGCAGCAATCTAGGAAGTCGGCCGCGGTGTGACAATTCGACACGGGGCACGCATGAAGAGCCACACCCACTACCTCTGGTTCAACACGAAAAAGCGCCAGGAGATCATCGACATCACCGACGAGGTCGAGCGGCAGGTCGCGGCGGGCGCCGTCGAGGAGGGCTTCGTCCTGGTGAGCGCGATGCACATCACGGCCTCGGTCTTCGTGAACGACCATGAGGCGGGACTGTGGCACGACATCCTCGAATGGCTGGAGCACACGGTGGCGCCGTGGGAGCCGGAGCGGTATCGCCACAACGAGACCGGGGAGGACAACGCCGCCGCCCACCTCCGCAGCCTGACGGTGGGCCACGAGGTGATCGTGCCGGTGACGGCCGGGAAGCTCGACTTAGGTCCGTGGCAGCGGGTGTTTTACGGGGAGTGGGATGGCCGGCGCAGGAAGCGCGTGATCATCAAGGTGATCGGGGAGTAGCTTTGGGCTCGCAAGTCATTTATTTTCAAAGACTCTGACGTCGTAGGGGGAAGTGGGAGACGTGGTGACTGATCATCTGGCGGGGCTCTTCGCCCAACGGGCGGCGGAGCACCCCGACCGGGAATTCCTGGTGTTCGGATCCCGCCGGATGACCTACGCGCAAGTCGCGCGGGAGGCGGATGCGCTGGCCGCGGCGCTGGACGGGCTCGGGGTCCGTCCCGGTGACCGCGTGGCGGTGGATCTGCCGAACTGGCCCGAATGGGTCGCGACGGCGCTCGCGGCGGGGCGGCGGAATGTGGCCCTGGTGCCCCTCGACCCGGGGCTCGGCGTCCACGACCTGAGGTACCAGCTGCGCCACGCCGAAGCCCGCGCCGTGATCGCGCCGGACCGGTTCGCCGGGACGGATTACGTCGAGCGGTACGGCGCGTTGCTGCCGGACCTCCCGGACGTGCGCGCGGTGCTCACGGTCGGGCGGGAGGAGCGGTGGTTGGGCGAGCGCGTCATGCCGTTCGGGGAGGTCGTGGCCCGCGGCCGTTCCCACCCCGCCCCCGCCGCGCCGGTCGGCGAGCCCGCCGCGACGCCGCTCGCCGTGCTGTACACCTCCGGGACGATGGGCAAGCCCAAGGGCGTCGTGTTGTCGCACGCCAGCGTGCTGCACGCGGCGCGCCACGCCGCCGCCGCGCTCGCGCTCGAGGGGATCGATCGGGTGCTCGGCGCGGTCCCGTTGTCCACGATCTTCGGCGTGCACGCGCTCGCTGACGGCGGACGGCTACTTCCTGACCGGCGACCGCGGGATGGTGGACGAGGACGGATACGTCAGGTTCCTGGGCCGCCGGGGCGAGGTCATCATGCGCGGCGGCTTCAACATCTATCCACGCGAGCTGGAGGATCTCCTCCGGACGCACCCCGCCGTGGACGACGCGTGCGTCGTGGGGGTCCCCAGCGAGCTGCTCGGGGAGCTCACCTGCGCCTGCGTGGTGCCCATGGAAGGGGCCATCATCACGGGCGACGAGCTCAAGGCGTTCTGCCGTGACGCCGTCGCCGACAACAAGGTGCCCGACCTGGTCCGCTTCTTCGACGCGTTCCCGCTGACCCCGAGCGGCACGGTGAAGCGTCGGGAGCTGGGCCAGGTGGTGAACCTGGAGCTGAGTACGACCACATGACTGCACAGCCGCATGCCCATCTGCCGCGGCCACCCCACAAGGAACCTCCTGCCCATGCGCCCAACGCGGCGCTGTTGATCGATTTCGACAACATGACGATGGGCATCCGTTCGGACCTCCACACGGAGCTCAAGCGGCTGCTCGGGTCGGAGATCATCCGCGGGAAGGTGGCCGTGCAACGCGCCTACGCCGACTGGCGGCGCTATCCGCAATACATCGTGCCGTTGTCCGAGTCCTCCATCGACCTGATCTTCGCGCCGGCCTACGGGTCGAACAAGAAGAACGCCACCGACATCCGCCTGGCGATCGACGCCCTCGAGCTCGTGTTCACGCGGCCCGAGATCGGCACGTTCATCCTCCTCTCCGGCGATTCGGATTTCTCGTCCCTGGTCCTGAAGCTCAAGGAGTACGGGAAATACGTGATCGGGGTCGGGATCCGCGAGTCGTCGAGCGACCTGCTGATCCAGAACTGCGACGAGTACTACTCCTACAACGAGCTCGCCGGCTTCACCAAGGAGAGCGACGTCGCGACGGAGCGGCGGGACCCTTGGCAGCTCGTCGTCGAGGCGCTGAAGCAGATGACGGCGCACAACGACGTCATGCGCTCCGACCGCCTGAAGCAGGTGATGCAGGAGCTCGACCCGAACTTCGACGAAAAGGACCTCGGCTTCTCGCGATTCAGCAAGTTCGTGGTCGAGGCGGCGCGCAAGGGCCTGCTCACGCTGGCCAAGCTCGACAGCGGGCAGTTCGAGGTCGGCCTCGGGCCGGAGGTGGAGGAGGGCGCCGCGCGCCCGGCCGATCGACCGGCGGCGCGGGGCAAGGCCGGGCCGCGGG
>JBOHSV010000288.1:0-2133 GCA_050921735.1 Gemmatimonadales bacterium
GCCCGGCGATTACGTCGTGCACCTGGAGCACGGGATCGGGGTGTACCGCGGTCTGCAGACGATCCAGGTGGGCGACGGCGCGCTCGAGGTCGCCGTGGTGGAGTACGCGGGTGGCGACCGACTCAACGTTCCGGTGTACCGGCTGGATCAGCTGGAGCCGTACCGCGCGGCGGGGAACGGCGACGCGCCGCCCCCGCGCCTGCACCGGCTGGGCAGCACGGCGTGGCAGCGCCAGCGCGACAGGACGCGGGCGGCGATTCGGGAGATGGCGTCGGAGTTACTGGACTTGTACGCGCGCCGCGAGCTGGCGGCCGGGTTCGGGTTCCCCCCCGACACGCCGTGGCAGCGCGAGCTGGAATCGGCCTTCCTGTACGAGGACACCCCGGACCAGGTGCGGGCGACGCTCGAGGTCAAGCGCGACATGGAGCGGGCGCGCCCCATGGACCGGCTGCTGGTCGGGGACGTGGGGTACGGGAAGACCGAGATCGCGCTGCGGGCGGCGTTCAAAGCCGTGCAGACGGGAAAGCAGGTGGCGCTACTCGTGCCCACGACGATCCTGGCGGAGCAGCACGGCCGGACGTTCCGCGAGCGCCTGGCGGAGTTCCCCGTCCGCATCGAGGTGCTCTCGCGCTTCCGCCGGGCGCGGGAACAGCAGGCCGTGCTGCGTCGGGTGGCCGCCGGCGACGTGGACATCGTCATCGGCACGCATCGCCTGCTCTCGCGCGACGTGCGCTTCCGCGATCTCGGTCTCCTGGTGGTGGACGAGGAGCACCGGTTTGGCGTGCGGCACAAGGAGCGCCTCAAGGCCTTGAAGCTGGCGGTGGACGTGCTCACGCTCACGGCGACCCCGATTCCCCGCACCCTGCATTTCTCGCTCGCCGGCCTGCGGGACCTCACCTTGCTCGAGACCGCCCCCAAAGATCGGTCGCCCGTGTTGACGTTCGTCGAGCCGTGGGACGACGCGCTGCTGGAAGAGGCGATGGCCCGGGAGCTCGACCGCGGGGGCCAGGTGTACTTCGTGCACAACCGGATCGAGACCATCGACACGATCGCGGCGCGGGTGCGGACCCTGGCTCCCCGGGGGCGGGTGGCGGTGGCGCACGGACAGATGAAGGAGGCGGACCTGGATGCGGTGATGGCGCGGTTCGTAGCGGGCGACGTGGACGTGCTGGTGTCGACGATGATCGTGGAATCGGGCCTCGACGTGCCCAACGCCAACACCATGATCGTGACCCGGGCGGATCAGTTCGGCCTGGCGCAGTTGTACCAGCTGCGGGGCCGCGTGGGACGCAGCCACCGCCGGGCGTACTGCTATCTGCTGGTGCCCGATCTGGTGGACGCCGAGGCGGAGGAGCGGCTGCAGGTGTTGGAGCATCATACCGACCTGGGATCGGGGTACCGCATCGCGCTGCGCGATCTCGAGATTCGGGGGGCGGGGAACCTGCTGGGCCGCGAGCAGTCGGGCCACGCCCAGGCGGTGGGCTTCCACACCTACCTGCGGTGGTTGCAGGAAACGGTGGAGCTGCTGAAGGCGGGGGAGCGGGGAGCGGGGCGCGGGCCCTTGCCGACGCCCGACGTGGTCCTCGATCTGCCGGCGTATCTCGCGGACACGTATGTGCCGGATGAAGAGGCCAAGCTGGATGTGTACGGCCGGGTGGCGCGCGCGCAGCGGCCGTGCGAGATTCAGGCGTTGCGCGAGGAATTGCGCGATCGGTTCGGCCCGCTGCCGGCCGAGGCCGAGCGCGTGCTCCTCGTCGCCGAACTCCGCGCGCTCGGCGCCCGGGTGGGACTCGAAACGGTCCTGGTCAGGGGCGACGAGGCGCGGCTCACGTTTCGGGCGGACGCCCGGCCGCGGCTGGCGGGTCTGACGGCGGCGCTCGACGCGGTCCAGTTCGAGGCCGACGTGCGGCGGGCGGTGCCGCTGGCCATGCGACTGCGGCGCCTCGGCGGGGAGCAGATCGGCCCAGGCCTGGTCCGCGCCCTCACGGCCGTGCTCGACGACTTCCACGGGTAGGAGCGGGGATGTATCGCTTGGGATTGGTGCTGATGGTCATCATGCTGGCGGGCTGCGGCGTGCTGCGCGACGCGTTCTCCGCGCACGCCGACGTGGCGGCGCGGGCGGCGGGCCAGACG
>JBOHSV010000289.1:0-8819 GCA_050921735.1 Gemmatimonadales bacterium
TCCGGGTGGCGGCCGGCGTGCGGTGGCGGCGGTTCGGCCGGTCCCGGCGCCGCCGCCGCGTCAGGCCGCGCCCACCGGTGTCGAGCGGGCGACCACGGGGCGGCAGTAGCGCTCGCCCAACAGGCGCAGCTGCTCGAGCTCCCCGTCCGACAGGTCTTCGTACCGGTCGCCGAGGTACAGCATCGTGTCGTCGAACCACTCCCGCTGGTGATCGGCGCTGGCCTCCAGCACGCCACAGCGGAGAATGTGGGAGAACAACTCGTCGCGAGCCTGCTCGAAGGAGGTCGGGGTCTGCGCTTTCTTGGGGGTCTTACGTTTCTTGGCCATGCAGGGGGCGTCCTCCGGTTCGGGAAGCGAAGCGGCGCGCAATTTAATAGGGGCTTCCGCCTCATGCAAACCTCCGGCGCTGAGGAACGCGGCGGTGTATAATGAATATCTCGGGCCGACAACTGTCCGCCTGCCGTTCTGGCACGCGGATGGAGATGGGGGAAGACGTATGAGCGAGGAAGTCTACGGGCCGGAGCGCGCCCGGCGTCTGGTGGCGATGCTGCGAGCCCTGGCGGAGCGCATTCAGGCCCTGGACGATGCGGGCCGGCTGCTCGAGGCAACGCCGGAGCTGCTGAAGCAGCTCGGCACCATTCGGAGCGAGCTGTTCCACTATGAAGTGCGCTCCACCTACGATACGCCGGAAGTCGCGGAGAGCCGGCGTATCGTGGATGACGCGCGCCGGTCGTCGGAGCGGCCTCCGGACGAGGCCGAGGACGAGGACGACCCCTGGCGCGGGAGCGAGGACACATGAGGCGATTCTACGTGCTGTTCGGGGTGGTGCTCGTCGCCGGCGCGGCGGCGATGTGGTACGCGGCGTCGGCGAGCCCCGAATCCGGGCTGGTGGGGGCGCCGTCGCCCATGCCGGCCGCGGACGGGTTCCGGGGCTTCACCCTGGGCAGCGACAGCGCGCCCGTCGAGATCGTGGAGTACTCGGATTTCGAGTGTCCGTTCTGCGCGCAGTTCGCCGCCGTCCAGATGCCGGTGATCCGGGAACAGCTGATCCAGACGGGCAAGGTCCGCTGGCGCTATCGCGACTTTCCCCTGCCGAGCCATCGGTACGCGCGCTACGCGGCGCACGCGGCGCACTGCGCGGGCGAGCAGGAGAAGTTCTGGGAGATGCACGACCAGGTGTTCTTCACCCACTCCTGGGCCCAGACGAATCGCGATCCGAGCCGCCTGTTTCGCGACCTCGCGCGCGCCGCCGGGCTCGACGTCGGGGCGTACGACGCGTGCATGGAGAGCGAGCGGCACGCCGGGCGAATCGAAGCCAGCCGCCTGGAAGGCGAGCGGCTCGGGGTCAACGCCACGCCGACGTTCTTCGTGAACGGGCGCCGCCTCGCCGCGGCCGGCTACGGGTCGGACGTCTTCAAGGGCATGGTGGACAGCCTCATCTCCGGTCGTTGATGCGCCACCGGCAGGCGATCGCGCTGCTCTCGCTCGCCGGGTTCTTCGTGTCCCTGTATCTGTGGCTCTACAAGATCGGCGCCGTGGGGGTGCTGCAGTGCGGCGCCGGCGGATGCGAGACCGTGCAGACGAGCCGCTGGGCGGTGTTGCTCGGCGTCCCCGTCGCGTTCTACGGGGTGGTGGGCTACCTCGCGCTGCTCGGGCTCGCCCTCGCGGGGCTGCGGCCGCGGTGGCTGGGGTCGCGACGGATCACGCTCGCGCTCGCCGCGCTCGCGACGGCGGGCTTGCTATTCACCGTGTACCTCACCGCCCTCGAGTTGTTCGTCATCCGGGCGATCTGCCGGTGGTGCGTGGCCAGCGCCGTGGTGATGACGGCGATCTGGGGGGTGGCGATGCACGGCTCGGCGGTCAGGCGGTCGGGCGGTCAGGCGGTCGCTTCGGCTGCCGACCGGTCCACCGCCTGACCGCCTACTCCACCTGCCCGAACTTCGCGATGTCCTCCGGCAGCTCCTCTTGCGTGGTGACGGTCTCCGTACCCTGGACCATCGAGCGAATTTGCTCGACCACATCAGGGTTCGCGAGCGTCGTGACGTCACCCACGTCTCTGCGATTCGAGATGGCCGCGAGCACGCGGCGCATGATCTTCCCGGAGCGCGTCTTGGGCATGTCCGGCACGATGTACACGTGCTTGGGTCGCGCGATCTTGCCGATCACCTCTTCGTTCGCCTTGATCACGCGGTCCACGATCTCCTGGCTCGCCTTCACGCCCGGCTTGACCGCGACGTACACCTCGGGCACGCGTCCCTTCAACTCGTCTTGCACGGGCACGACGGCGGCCTCGGCGACTTCCGGGACGGTGAGACAGGCGGATTCGATCTCCTTCGTGCCGAGACGGTGGCCGGCAACGTTGATCACGTCGTCGATGCGTCCCAGGATGCGGTAGTAGCCGTCCGCCGCCTGAACCGCGCCGTCGCCGCACATGAAGGGCCAGTCACGCCAGTCCTTGCTCCCGGGCTTTCTGTTGTACTTGGCGAAATAGGTGCTGACGTAGCGGTCGCGATCGCCCCAGATCGTCTGCATGATCCCCGGCCAGGGATTGCGGATGCAGATGTTGCCGGCCTTGCCGGAGCCCTTGGGGACTTCCGCACCGGTCTCGTCGTAGATGACGGGATGAATCCCCGGCGCGCCGGGTCCGCAGCTCCCCGGTTTCATCGGATGAAGCGCCGGCACGGTCGTGCCGAGAAAGCCGCCGGTTTCCGTCATCCACCACGTGTCGGTGATCACGGCTTCCCGCTTGCCCACCTCGTCGTAATACCACCGCCATGCTTCCGGCACGATCGGCTCGCCCACCGTCGTCATCGACTTGAAGTGGTATTGGTACTTGCGTGGCTCCTGGGGACCGAGCTTCCGCAGCATCCGAATCGCCGTCGGCGCGGTGTGGAAGATGTTCACCCCCAGGCGCTCGGCGATGCGCCACGGCCGCCCCGCGTCCGGAAACGTCGGCACACCCTCGTACAGCACGCTCGTCGCGGCGTTCGCCAGGGGACCGTAGACGATGTAGGAGTGTCCCGTGATCCAGCCGATGTCCGCCATGCACCAATAGACGTCTTCGGGATGAATGTCGAGAACCCACCTGGACGTGCCGGTCACGTAGGCCAGATAACCCCCGATGCTGTGTTGCGCGCCTTTGGGCTTGCCGGTCGTGCCGCTGGAGTACATCAAGAACAACGGCGCCTCCGACGGCAGGGCGACCGGCTCGACGTGCTTCCCTTTGTACTCCCTGAGCAAGTCGTTCATGAACGCATCGCGATCCGAAACCATCGGCGTTTTCGCGGAGTATTTTCCGGGATAGCGCTGCCACACCAGGACCCGATCGACGTCCTGTCCCAACGCCTTCGCCGTCCGCACCGCGATGTCGGCATTCACCTTGTGGTCGATCAGGGTGCCGTTGCGCCAGTAGCTGTCCATCGTGATCAGCACGCGGCTGCCCGAATCCTGGATACGGGAGCCGCACGCCTGACCGCTGAACCCGCCGAACACCTGTGAGTGGATGATTCCGAGGCGCGCGCACGCCAGCATCGTGATCGGCAGCTCCGGGACCATCGGCATGTGTAAGGTGACGCGGTCTCCCGCCTCGAGGCCCAGGCCGCGGAGCAGCGTCGCCACTTCGTTCACGCGGTCGTACAGTTCCTGATACGTCATCGCCACGTCCGGCTCCGCCTCCGGCTCGGGCACGAAGATACACGCGGCTTTGGTCCCATACTTCTCCAGATGGCGGTCCACGCAGTTGTAGGATGCGTTGAGCTTGCCGCCCACGAACCATTTCCAGAACGGCGCGTCACCGGTATCGAGAACCGTGTGATACGGCTCGACCCAGCTCAACATGTCCGCATACTCCCGGAAGCAGTCGGGAAAGCGGTCGAGACCGAACCTGTCGAGGATGTGCGGGTCCCGCATGTTCGCCTGTGCTATGAACGTCTCGGAAGGCTGATAGTACTCCTCCTCCTTCCAATGCACGGCGATCTGCGCTTCGCTGACCTCGGTGAGCGCCTTCGTCTTGACTCTGGCTGCCATGGAATACGCCTCCGGCCATCACGATGGGGGGCGAGGGTTCCGCTAAGGTATGCCCCGCGCCGGGGGCGGGGTCAAGCCGCGCGCCGCGCCGCCTTGCAGAATGCGGAGCGGCGCTCGGTCCTGCGGCAGCGGCGCGCGTGAGTCGGATCACGCGTTGTTTGACAAGCGGTTGATGCAGCGGACCTTACCGTGCCTGGCACTCCCCTGGCATAGACTGGCCGGAAACGGGGGAGACGCCTGTGAAGGAGTCCATGTTCATGTCCACGCGCCCGCTGGAGAAGGTCCTGGCCGCGCCCGAGCGCTTGAGCCTCGAGTCGCGGACCACCTTCCGCCGCGCTGCGTCCGAGCTGTTGGACCAGATGGCGGAGGGGACCGGCCGGCTCGTGATCGACCTGTCGGGGACCCGGCACGTGGACAGCGCCGGGCTGGGCGCCCTGATGCTGATTCAGCGCAAGGCCGCGGAACGCCGGCAGGCGGTGTGCCTGCGCGGCGCCAACGAGGAGCTGCGGTTCCTGCTCGTGCTCACGAAGCTGGACGATCTGTTCGAGCTGGAGGGCGCGGAGACGCCGTAGCGGGGTATATTGGGGGAGCATGCCGCCCGGACCCCCGTTGCGGAAAGTGCTGTTCGTCGAAGACGAGCCGTCGCTCAAGACGTCCTACGAGCGGTTCTTCGGCGGTCGCTACGAGATGGCCTTCGCGTCCAGCGGCGCCCAGGCCGCCCGCCAGTTGGACGCCTTCGAGCCCGACGTGCTCGTGCTCGACATGCGGCTCCCCGACACCGACGGCATCGCGCTCCTGCAGCAGATCCGCGCCTCCCACCCCCGGCTGCCCGTGGTCGTGACGACGGCGTACGCCAGCATGGAGCCGTTGATCAAGGTGCTCGACCTCGAGCATTCCGCCTACCTCGTCAAGCCCTTCGACCTGAACGACCTCGCCACGCGGATTGATGCTGCGGGCTGAGGGACTGCGGCACGCCTTCGGGGCGGCGCAGGCCCTCGACGACGTCTCGTTCTCCCTGTCCGCCGGGCAGACCCTCGCCGTGTTCGGTCCCAACGGCGCGGGGAAAACCACGCTGCTGCGGGTGCTCGCCGGCCTGATCAGGCCGCAGGCGGGCCGCGTGCATCTCGGCGGCGGGCGCCGCGCCGTCGGGTGGATCGGCCACCACGCCCACCTCTACGGTCACCTCACCGTCGGCGAGAACCTGGGATTCTGGAGCGCGCTGTACGGCCTGCCCCGGGGCGCGCGGGACGCGCGCGCGGCCGCCGTGCTGCGCCGGCTGGGTCTGGCCGACCGCGCGCACCAGCCCGTGCGCACCCTCTCGCGCGGGCAGCTGCAGCGCGCCGCGATCGCCCGGGCGCTGATCCACGAGCCTGCGGTGCTCCTGCTCGACGAGCCGTTCACGGGGCTGGACCTCACGGCCGCGGCGGAGCTCCGCGGGCTGCTGCGGGAGCTGGCCGGGGCGGGCCGGGTCGTGGTGCTGGCGACGCACAACGTCGAGGAGGGCGCCGAGCTCGCGACCGACGTCGCGTTCCAGGTGAGCGGGCGGTTCGTACGCCTCGAACCGCGCGGCGCGCGCGGCGCGCGCGAGATCACCGACGCGTACCGCCGGACGGTCACCGGTGCCTGACCTGCTGCGCGACGCCTGGGTCCTGGCGCGGAAGGACCTGCTCATCGAGTTCCGGAGCCGCACGGCGCTGCTCTCGGCGGTCGTCTTCACCGTTTTGGTGCTGGTCGTGTTCAACTTCGGCCGGGACCCCACCGCCGTGGCAACCGTCGACCTCGCGCCCAGCATCTTATGGGTGACCTTCACGTTTGCGGCCATGCTCGCCTTGAACCGTGCGTTCCAGCTGGAGCTCGAGAACCAGGCGCTCGACGGCCTGCTGCTGTCGCCCGCCAGCCGGCACAGTCTGTACCTCGGCAAGCTGATCGGGAACCTGGCGTTCGTGGCCGTGATCGAATCGATCGGCCTGCCGCTGTTCGTGCTGTTCTTCAACCTGTCGCCGGGGCCGGCGCTCGCGCCGCTGCTGGCCGTCATCGCGCTCGCCACGGTGGGGTTCGTGGCGGTGGGCACGCTGTTCAGCGCGATGGCGGTGCGCACCCGGTTCGCCGAGCTGATGCTGCCGGTGCTCCTGCTGCCGTTCCTCGTGCCGCCGCTCATCGGCGCCGTGCAGGCGACGGCCCAGCTGCTGGCGGGACGTCCCTTGAGCGAGATGCAGGGGTGGCTTAAGTTGCTCGCCGCCTACGACATCGCATTCGTGACCGCGGCGACGATGCTGTTCCCGCACACCGTCGAGGAATGAAGCTCGCGCGCACCGGCTGGGCCGTGACCGCTCTCGCGTTCGTCCTGCTGGCCGGGGTGTACGTGCGCGCGCTGGCGTTCACCCCCGTCGAGCGGTTCCAGGGCCCCGCCCAGAAGATCTTCTACGTCCACGTCCCCGCCGCCGTCTGGACCGAGCTCGCCGTGATCCTGGTCGGCCTCGCCGGCATCTTCTTCCTGTTTCTCAAGGATCCCCGGCTCGATCGGTTCGCGGAGGCGTCGGCCGAAGTGGGCACGGCGTTCGGCGCGGTCGTGCTGACCACCGGGCCCATCTGGGGCAAGCCGGTCTGGGGAACGTGGTGGACCTGGGACGCGCGCCTGACGCTCACGCTGCTGCTGTTCCTCGTGCTCGTGGGATACCTGATCCTGCGCGGCGCGGTGACCGACCGCGGCATGCGGGCCCGCTACTCGGCGGTCCTGGGGATCTGCGGCCTGGTCTTGGTACCGTTCGTCCACTTGAGCGTGTACATGTTCCGCACGCTGCACCCGCAGCCGATCGTGCTCAAGCCGAGCGCGCCCTCCCTGCCGGCGGACATGCTCGTCACGCTGCTGTTCTCCTTCGGCGCGTACACGGTCCTGTACGTGGGGCTGGTGATGCTGCGCATCGCGCTCGGCCGGCTGCGCGAGGAGCGGGACCGTGCCTGAGGGCGTGCCGCAGAACGCCGGCTATATGGTGGCGGCGTACGTGGTGACCGCCGCCATCCTGCTGGCGTACGCGGCGTCGCTGTTCCTCCGGCTCGGCAGACTGCGCTAGGCCGGGCGTCTCCGCCCGGGCATGGCCCTCGCGGCCGGCTCGTGGCAGCTTGTGGCCGTGATCCCCAACGAACCCTTCACGACCGCCGTCGCCCTGGCCGTCTTCGGGGCGCTCATGGTCGTGAGCGTTCTCTTCAGCCGTGCGGCCGAGCGGACCGGCATCCCGGTGATGCTCATCTTCCTGGCCATCGGGATGCTCGCCGGCTCGGAGGGCCTCGGCGGCATCCCGTTCGAGGACTACCGGTTCGCGTTTCGGCTCGGCACAACCGCGCTCGCCCTCATCCTGTTCGACGGCGGGCTCAACACCTCGGTGGCGAGCGTCCGCCGCGTCCTGCGCCCCGCGGCCACGCTCGCCACGGTGGGCGTCGTGGGAACGGCCGCGCTGGTGGCCGTGGTGGCCCGAGGGCTGGGGTTCTCGTGGACCGAGGGCCTGCTGCTGGGGGCGGTGGTCTCGTCCACCGACGCGGCCGCGGTGTTCGCGGTACTGCGCGGCAGCGGCGTGAGCCTCAAGCGACGCGTGGGCGTCACGCTGGAGCTCGAGTCCGGCCTCAACGACCCGGTGGCGGTCATGCTGACGATCGCCCTGACCGCCCAGCTCGCCGGCGGCGATGCCGTCGGCTGGCGGCTGCTCTGGCAGATCCCGCTGCAACTGGCCGTCGGCGCCGCACTGGGCGTGGCCCTGGGCTACGGGGGGCGAGCGTTGTTGCAGCGCGCGCGCCTGCCGGTGGGCGGCCTCTACCCGGTGCTCACGGTCGCACTGGCCTGCCTGGCCTTCGGCCTGCCCACCCTGGTGTTCGGCAGCGGGTTCCTGGCGGTGTATGTCGCCGCGGTGGTGCTCGGCAATTCGCCAATCCCCTACCGCACGGGCCTGCTGCGCGTCCACGACGCCATCGCGTGGTTCAGCCAGGTTGCGATGTTCGTCATGCTCGGTCTGCTCGCGTTTCCCTCGCGCCTCGCGCAAGTGGCGGTGCCTGGCCTCGCCATCGGCCTGTTCCTGGCGGCGGTGGCGCGCCCCGTGGTCGTGCTGGCGTGCCTCGCGCCGTTCCGCTATCCGCTCCGCGAAGTGCTGTACGTCGGGTGGGTGGGACTGCGCGGGGCCGTGCCGATCACCCTGGCAACCTTCCCGGTTCTCGCGGGGGTCGCCGGCGGGTCGCGGATCTTCGACGTCGTGTTTTTCGTGGTCGTGATCAGTGCGCTGGTATCGGGCGGGTCGGTGGGTTGGATCACGCGCCGCCTTGGCCTTCAGGCGCCCAGCCCACCGCGCCCGCAGGCCGTCCTCGAACTTCACTCGTCGACCCCGCTGGGGGCGGAGGTGCTGTCGTTCTACGTGGAGCCCGCCGCTGCGGTGGCCGGGTCGCGCATTTCCGAGCTGCCATTCCCGGAGGGGGCGGCGGTGACCCTCATCGTGCGTGGCGACGAGCTACTTGCCCCGAAGGGCGGTACGGTGCTGCAGGCCGGCGACCACGTCTTCGTGTTCTGCCGGCCGGAGGATCGACCGTTCGTGCAGCTGTTGTTCGGACGCTTGGAGCACGACGACGACGACGCGGACTCCGAGGCGCCCTGATGCGGGCGGGCGCCTACCGCCGCTCGGCGCGCAGCGCGGCCCGCGCCTCGCCGAGCCGCTCGGGACCGTTGGGCACCAGCGTTGCCCACAGGTTGAGGGCCTCCTCCGCCGCCGCTTCGTCGCCCGCCTGGTAAAGCGCCTGGGCGTTCTCCCACAGGG
>JBOHSV010000290.1:0-2016 GCA_050921735.1 Gemmatimonadales bacterium
GCGGGTCGCCGCCGAGCTGGTGCGGCGTGGGGCGGGCGTGCCCGCGCCATGAGCCGCGGCTACCTGCTGGTGCGGGTGGAGGGCCGGCCGTACGGCCTGCCGCTCGACGGTGTCCTGGAGGTCGACGACCTGACCGAGGTGCTCGACGCCCCGCGCGTCGTGCCCGCCGTCCGCGGGCTTACGACCGCGCGGGGACGGCTGGTTCCGCTGGTCCACCTGGGGGCGCTGCTGGGCGACCGGGCCGCGCCCGACGAGCGGGGACGCACGGCGGTCCTGGTGCGGCTGGGCGCTCGCCAGGTGGCCCTCGAGGTCGACGACGCCGACGAGGTCGTGCGGGAGACCCCGCTGCCCGTGCCTCGCGGGCAATCCCTGCCCTGGGCGGCGGGCGTGGCGCGGCCGCGCGCCGGCGGCCTCGTCCCCATTCTGGACCTGGAGGCGCTGGAGGACCGGATGCTATGACCACCGGCGACGACGTCCAGCTCGTCGCGTTCCGCCTGGCCGGGCAGGAGTTCGCGTTCGCGATCTTCCAGGTCGAGCGGATCCTGCGCTACGACGCGCCGGCGCCGCTGCCCAAGGCCCCCGAGTTTCTCGAGGGCGTGATCCAGTATCAAGGCGCCCTGGTACCGGTGGTCGACTTGCGCAAGCGGCTGGGCGTTCCGGCCCCGTTGAAGGACGACACGCGGATCGTGGTGCTCGACGCCGAGGGGTCGAAGATCGGGGTCGTGGTGGACGCGGTTACCGAGGTGATGCAGGTGCCCGCGGGGCAGGTGGCGCCCCCGTCGCCCATCGTTCGCGGCCTCGCGGCGGAGTACCTGACCGGGCTGGTCACCAAGGACCGGCGCACGATTCTCATGCTCAACACCGGCCGCCTGCTGGCGTCGCAGGAAAAGCTGCAGCTCGACGCCGCCCTGCAGGGCGCGGACCGGGCGCAGGCGAAGCCCTGATGGCGGATTCGCCGCTCGCCGCCCTGCGGGCGGAATACGAGCGCATCGCCCGCCGCCTCGACGCGGCGGCGGCGCCGCCCGAGCGCGAGGCCGTCAAGCGGGAGATCATCGCGTACTTCAAGATCGTGGACGGGCTGATCGGCGATCTCACCCAGCTGAAGGAGGAAATCCGCGCGCTGGTCGACCGGTACAAGCAGCTCGCCCCGGACACGCAGGAGGCGGCCGCGCCGCAGTTCAGCGGCCAGCGGCCCGCCATCCACGCCGACCACATCGGGGCGTCGACCTTCGTCGAGAAGGGGTGGAGCCTGATCTCCCTGGGGGACTATACCGGGGCGATCCAGGCGCTGGAGCGGGCGCTCCAGCTCTCGCCCGGGCAGACCCAGGCCGAGTCGCTGCTGGGCTGGGCGCAGATGCTGCACGAGGAGTACGACGACGCCCTGCAGACGTTCCAGAAGGTGCTGATGAAAGAGCCGGCCAACGCGGTCGCCCGCATCAACGTCGGCTACATCTGCCTCAAGAAGCGCATCTTCGGCGAGGCCATCGAGCACCTCTCCAAGGCGATCCGGCTGGACAACGACAAGAAGGCGACGCTGTACGCCCACTTCTACCTGGGCCTGGTGTACCTCCAGCGGGAGATGTACGAGGACGCCCAGACCTTCTTCGAGAAGACGTTGAAGCTCGGTCCCAACCTCATCGAAGCGCACTACGAGCTGGGCCGCGCCCTGTGGTTCGGAGGCAACCAGGCCCGGGCCCGGGAAACGTGGGAGGCGGGCTTCAAGGCGAACAAGTTCAATTCCTGGGGCAAGCGCTGTCAGGAAACGCTCGAGCTCGTCGCCCGGGGTGAGGAGCCGCCGCGCACCTAGCGCTCCTCGTTCTCCTCGCGCAGCATCCGCCCGCCATCACGGTCGGCCGCGTGACGGTGGTCGCGTGGCCGGGCCAGGAGGTCCTGGCCGCGGCGCTCGCCGAGGCCGCCGATCGGGCGGGGCCGTGGCCCGGCATCGGGCCGGTTCCCGACGGCGCGATCACCGTGATCCTGGCGCCCAGCCGTGTGGCCTTCGACTCCATCACGGAC
>JBOHSV010000291.1:0-1893 GCA_050921735.1 Gemmatimonadales bacterium
GGGAGCACCACCTCGGCGAACCGCGCGTTCACGCGCGCCTGCGCGCCCCGAGGCCGGGCGCGTCGGGCAGCCGGATCCGGCCGCCGTCGATGGTGGCGCCGGCGAACGGGTCGTTCGTGATCAGGGCGGCGCCGTCCAGGTCGGCGGCGTCGACCAGCGGCGCGAGGTGGGCGGCCGCCGTGATCCCGAGCGAGGTCTCGACCATGCACCCCAGCATCACGAACAGCCCGTGCGCGCGCGCGGTGGCGATCATCCGGAGCGCTTCCCGCAGGGAGCCGCACTTGGCCAGCTTGATGTTGATGCCATCCACGGCACCCGCGACGCGGGGAATGTCCGCCGCCACGAGACAGCTCTCGTCCACCACGACCGGCAGCACGCCGGCGCGGCGCAGGGCGGCCAGGCCCTCGAGATCGTCGGGCGCGAGGGGCTGCTCGAGGAACTCGACGCCGTGCGCCTTCAGGAGCGGCAGCATCGCGTGGGCGCGCTCGCGGGTCCACCCGGCGTTGGCGTCCACGCGCAGCGGCTTGTCGGTGACGGCCCGGATGGCCCGGAGGATCTCCTCGTCCCGCTCGGTGCCGAGCTTGATCTTCAGCACGGGGTACGGCGCGGCCTCCGCCACCTTGGCCCCCATCTTCTCGGGCGCGTCGAGCCCGATCGTGAAGGACGAGACCGGGACGCGCGCGGGATCGAGGCCCCACAGCCGGTACAGCGGCACACCGAGCCGCTTTCCCACCAGGTCGTGGAGGGCGGCGGACAGGGCGGCGCGGGCGGCGGCGTTCTTCGGCACCGCCTCGGCGAACCGCGCTTCGGCGGCCTCCAGCGCGAAGGGCTCGGTTGGGAGGTGCGGCGCCAGGCGGTCCAGCGCGGCGAGCACCGTGTCGGCCGTCTCCCCGTAATAGGCGGACGGGTCCGCTTCTCCCCACCCCTCCAGGCCGTCGGCGTCCGTCAGCCGCACCCAGACGACGCGATACTCGCGCTGGCCGCCGCGGGCGATGATGAAAGGGTGCCGGGTTGTGAGGGTGAGGACGTCGGCGGCGAGCTTCAGAGCCATCGGCTCTTGTGCAGCCACCACACGATCACGGCGGAGACGGCGACCATGCTCCCCAGGGCCCAGTAAAACCCCAGCGGGTCGTGGGTCAGAGGCATCTGACTGAAGTTCATCCCGAAGATGCCGGCGACGACGACGAGGGGCAGCGCGAGCGTGGCCACGACCGACAGCTGCTTCATCACCTTGTTCAGCCGGTTGGACGTCTGCGACAAGTAGGTCTCCAGCACCCCCCCGAGGAGCTCGCGGGTGGTGTCGAGCGACTCCACGATCCGGAGGGTGTGGTCGTACACGTCGCGGTAATAGAGCTGGGTCTCGGGGCGGATGTGTTGGCAGGGGCGGTTGGTCAGGACGTTCAGCACTTCCCGCAGGGGGCCGATGTGCCGGCGGAACGTGAACACGCCGCGCTTGGCCTGGAAGATCTCGTGGATCAGGGTCTCGTCGAACTCGTCGAACAGCTTCGCCTCGAGGGCGTCGACCAGGTCGTTGTGCTGCTCGACCAGCGGGAAGTAGGCGTCCACCGCCTGGTCGATGATGTTGTGCATGGTCATCTCGGCGCCGCGCGCCAGGAGGTCCGGGTTGCGCATGAGGCGCTCCCGGACGGTGGCGCAGCTGGGCGACGGGACGGCGCCGACCGTGACCAGAAAGTTCTTGCCGAGGAAGAAGTACAGGTTGAACGTCTCGAGGTCGAACGGATCGGGTGTGCCTTCGTCGAACCGCACTCCCGCCATCACCACGAACACGTACCGGTCGTATTCTTCGATCTTGACCCGGGTATCGGGCGAGAGCGTGTCTTCGACGGCGAGGGGGTGAAACTGGAACACCTTCTCGAGCAGCGCGTGCTGATG
>JBOHSV010000292.1:0-2617 GCA_050921735.1 Gemmatimonadales bacterium
GCCGCGAGCCGCGCGGCGTCGGGCGGCGTCCGGGCCAGACGCTCGCGCACGATGACTGCGGCCAGCGCGAGCGCAAGGGCGCCTTCCGTGCCGGGCGCCGCCGCGATCCATTCGTCCGCGCTCATCCCGGTCAGGCCCAGACGCGGACCGACGTGCACGAACTTGGCCATCGCGTCGGGGTGGCCGGCATCGAAGCCGTGGGCCGCGCCGAAGTCCCGCTGGAACGCCACGGGCGAGAGCCAGGTCTCCAGGAAGTCGGCCCCGAACGACAGCACGTATCGCGCGGCCGCAAAATCGTAGGACGGCACGGCCGGGGTGCCGAAGGCGAGCCGGTTGCCCTCCCGCACGGCCTCGAACCCGAACGGCTCGTAGCGCACGCGCTGCCCGCCGGTCGCGCGCATCCAGCCGTCCGCCAGGTCGCCGAACGTCGAGGCCTCGTGGCCGGTGACGAACGCAAGCCCCCGCCCGCCCCCGCCCTGCACGCGGCCGCGCAGCTGATCGAGCGCCTGGTCCCACGGAATGGGCTCGAGGGTCCCGGCCGCCGTCCGGGCGAGCGGCGTCCGCACGCGGTCGGGATGGTACAGGCCCTGCAGCCCGGCCTGGCCGCGCGCGCACAGGCGGCCGCGGTTCACGGGAGCGTCCGGGTTGCCCTCGAGCTTCACCGCGCGCCCCTCGCGGACGCGCACGTGCAGGCCGCAGCCGGCGGCGCACTCGCGGCACGTGGTGGCGTACCACGTCGCCGTCCCCGGGATCTGATCCTCGGGCGGGATGAGGTACGGAATCAGCTTCTCGGTGGGCTCGGGGCCGATGCCGCACGCCGTGAGCGCCGCGGCGCCGCCGCCCGCCGCCCCCAGCACCTTGAGAAACCGCCTGCGGTCTATCCCATCCGTCATGACCGTCTCCCCGCCCGCCCTAGTAGTGGCATACCAAGCAGTCGCGGCTCACCTTGCGCTCGACGTGACAGCGCACGCACCAGCCCATCTTCAGCGTCTCGACCTGGTAGACCTGCGGCATGTTCTGCACGTCGCCGTGGCACAGCGTGCACGTGAACGCGGCCCCGCTCGGCGTCCCCTCTCCCAGCGCCTTGATGTGCCGCATGTGGGGGAACCGCACGAACCCCGGCAGCGCGTGGATCCGGATCCATTCCGGCGGCTGCCGGTCGCGCCGCGCGTCGCGCAGCGTCTGGACCTCGGCCCGCTCCACGTTGCGGGCGATCGTGTCCTCGGCCAGCCCGCGGCGCTGGCCGCCGGGCACCAGCAGGTGACATCCCATGCACGCCTCGAGCGACGGAATGCCCGGCTCGCTCGAGACGGTCACCGTCGCATGGCAATACAGGCAGGGGATCTGGAATTGGCCGGCATGGACGTCGTGCCGAAAAAAGATCGGCTGGCGGGGACCCCGAAGGTCGCCCGGGTCGCGGATGGGCCTCGGGGGCTCGGGGGACCCGGTTTGCGCGACGGCCGGCGCGGCGAGGAACATCAAGCACAGCATCCCAGCCGCCAGCCAGTCACGTCGGTTCGTCATCAATGCATGCGCCTCGATGGCGAATATTTGTCGGGTGTCGGGCCCCGCAATGTACCGTGAGCCCGGAACGACGCACAAGGGCGCCGCGCCGCGTCAGTCGGGACGCGCCAGGAAATGATGCTTCAGCCGGACCACGTTGACGAACGCGTCCGCCGCGTCCAGGTCCGGAAAATCCATCCAGCACCACTTGAGCGCGCCCGCGATCTCGCCGTCGCGTACGGACTGCTTGATCCCGCGCGGCAGCCCGTCCGTCGTGATCAGCTCGCGCTCCTCGGCCTCGGTGAGCACGAAGGTTCCCGAGACGCTCGACTCCATGGGATGCAGGTAGGCCAGCTTCCGGCCGCCCACCTCGTACATCCACACCCACTTCCACGTCGTTCCGAGGAACACGACCTGCTCCGTGACGTGCTTGAGGGCGCGGATCCCCTCACGCGCCCGCTTGAAGCGGCCCGAAGCCCGTTGCGGTAGATCGCGCAGCGGCTGGTCGATGCGGGGCCGCTGGCGGGGGTCCTGGTACAACGTCGTCGCCCAATAGTGGCGCGGGTGCTTCGTGGTGAGGGCCAAGCGAGCTCCGGTCCGCGGCGAAGTCATGAGCCCGGACGCGAGTCCGAGCGCGGCGGCTGTTAAACTACCCGTCGTGACGCCGAATGGAAGCGGCCCGCATCTATCAGCCGCCCAACGGCTTGCGCCGGCACGCCCATCCGCCCGTCGGGCCCCATGCTCAGCTTGACCACGTCCATCCCCCGCCCGTACCAGCGCGCGCTCGGCTCGAGGTCGGAGGGGTACACGCACGCGGGCAGCGAGGCGACCGCGAGCGCGGCCTGGGACCCGATCCCCGACTCCGGCATCGTCCCCACCCACAAGTCCACCCCCGCGGCCGCCGCCAGCCGATAGATGGCGCAGCTCTCGCCCAGCCCGCCCACCCGGTGGACCTTGAGGTTCCAGATCGTCGGGCCGTCGAGCTCCACCACCTGGCGCGCCACCGAGACGCTGCGGAGCGTCTCATCGAGGCAGATCGGCGTGCGCAGGGCGCGCCGCAGGCGCGCGTGCCCCACGAGCTCGTCCGGCGCGAGCGGCTGCTCGATGTAGAGCA
>JBOHSV010000293.1:0-5150 GCA_050921735.1 Gemmatimonadales bacterium
GCGCCACGTCGGGTGCGTCGCCGGCCCGGAGCCCGGCGAGCGCCGCCGCGGCCGTGTAGCCGCGGGGCGAGGTGGCGGAACCGCCGGGAAGCGGAAGCAACGCGCCGGTCATGGGCGGTGAAGATACCGGACGGCGGTTGCTTGTGTCAGGACCGGCTTTTTCTTATCATAGCGCAACCTCCCCGGGAGACCCGGTCGATGCCGGAACCCTTCCTCAGTTCCGACGAGTACGACGAACGCGCCCACCAGCTCTACAACGAAGGACAATACGACGAAGCGATCGATCTCCTGCGGGAGGGCGTCGGGCTGTATCCCCACGCGGTCGAGCTGTACGTGGGGCTGGGATACGCCCGGCTCGCGCGGGAGGAGTTCGCCTGGGCGCGGCGCGCGTTCGAGGAAGCCCTGGCCATGGACCCGGATCACGAGGACGTCCTCGCGGGACTGGGCGAGGTATTGCTCAAGTTCGGGGACCGGGCCGGCGCCGCGGGCTGTTTCGAGCGTATCCTCGGCCTCGGCTTCCGGGACGACCACGACCTGATGCTGCAGATCGGGCGGGCCCTGTTCCGCGAGGGCGTGCTTGACCAGGCCCGGAGCTTCTTCGAGGTGGCGGCGACGGCGCATCCCGAGTCGGCGGAGGCGGCCGCCTGCCTGGGGTACGCCGCGCACCGGCTGAGCGACGAGGGGGGCGCGCTCCACTGGCTGCGGCGCGCGCTGGAGCTCGACCCGGCCCATGCGGAAGCGCGCATCTACCTGGCGAACCTGCTGTACGATCGCGGCGAATACGAAGCCACCCTGTTCCACCTCGAGCGCACCAGTCCCGACGATCACTTCGACGTGCTCGCCATCTGGCGGCTGCTGGAGCTGAAGAAGAGCGTGTACCGCCTGCCGGACGACGATCCGGAGCTCGCACCGTGGCAGGACCGCCTGGACGAGATCGCGGGCGAGGCGGATGCCGACGACCTCCTGCTGGCCGAGATCGAGGCGATGGGACCGGACGGGCGGCCGCGCGACCCCAGCCAGCTGGAGCTGTTCGGCACCCTGCTGACGGAGCTCAAGGGGATGCGGCAGCGGGCGCTGGGCGACGTGCATCGCGTGCGCCTGCGGACCGGGGCCGTCTACGTGGGCACGTGGGAGGAGATCGTGCGCCAGATGAAAAGCGACGGCATCGAGATCCCGGCGACCGACGCCGAGAGCTTCATCCGCGGGAGCGCCGAGGCGGGGTTACTGCGGATCCTGCACTAGCGTCACGTCTTCCGCTTGAACCCCACCGCGACGCTCAGCGGCCCGTCGCCCAGCGCCATGAGGGTCACGGCGCCGGCGAGGAGCAGCGCCTCGAGCTCGACGTTGCGTCCTGCCGGGAGCTTGGCGGCCGTGATCGCGACGACCATCACGCCGGCCATGAGCGTCGCCCACGCGCGCGTGAGGATGCCGAGGAGCACGCAGGCCGCGCCCACGGTCTCGATCGCGATCAGGAGCACGGCGCCGGGGGTCGCGAACGGCAGTCCCAGATCGCGCAGGAACGCCGCGGTGGCCGGGATGCCGCGCTGAAATTTGTTCCAGCCGTGCTGCAGGAACACGCCGCCCACGGCGAGGCGCATGAAGAAGGCCGCATACGGCGCCAGGCGATTCATCTATTGACAGGTGTTGAGGTTCGTGATGACCGGGGCGACGAAGGTGCCGCGTACCGCCACGCGGCCGCCCGGCTCGTCGTAGATATCCACCCGCTGGGCGTCGAAGCGCAGCCACCCGCTGGCCACCAGGCGGCCGTTGACGCTGTCCACCCCGCTGATCGCCAGCGTGCCGCCGTCGCGGGACAGCGCGTCGAGCGGCGTGCCGAGCTCCCGCGTGCCCCAGAGCCCCCACGATCGCGTGGGGCGGCAGGCGAAGTTCACGCCGCCCACGCCGAACGCCTCGTCGATCGAGAGGGAGTCCACCGGAAACGTGGTCGGCACGGTGACCGAGTCGAGGACCGTGACGATCACGTGCTCCACCGTCTGCAGGTTGCGCTGCAGCGCGAGGTTGAGCCGGAAGCCCTGGGAGCCGCTGCTGAACCGGTAGTTCAGGCCCTGGCTGAGCGCCGTGAGGCGGCGCGTGACGCTCCCGAAGACGGTGAAGTACGAAGCCCCGACGGTATCGTCGACGGCGAACACGTGCACCGCCCCCGTGTCGGCGGCGGTGTCGGCGCGCACCACGAACGGCACCGGGGCGCCAAAATCCTGCGCGGTGACGAGTCCGGCGGAGTCGATGGTCATCGAGGCCTGGGTCGGCGCCTCGAACCGCGGCTCCGGCGGGACGCCGCTCCGTCGGCGTACCTCGACCGGCACCCGGAACGTATCGCCGGGCATCAGGTAGATGGTGTCGAGCAGGAGCGTGACCTCGAGCGTGCGGGTCACGACCACCAGCGCGGTGCCGCTTACGCCGTTGGCGGTCGCCCGGATGAGCGTGGACCCCCGGCCCTTCGCCACCACGCGGCCCGCCGCGTTGACGGTGGCGATGGTCGTATCGCCCGAGGCCCAGGTCAGCGAGCCGATCGGTTGAGGCCGGCCGTCGGCGTCGAAGTACGCGACGGACAGCGCGGGCGTCTGCGTGTCGCCGATAAAGAGCGTATCGACCAGCGGCGCCAGGACCACGCGGGCGGAGCTTGCGGGGCCGCTCGCGTCCCAACACGCGGCGGCCGCGGCGAGTGCGGTGCAGACGAGCCAGAGCCTTTTCATTCGGTGGTGGTCCGTGTGAGGGTGGAACGTTCGGGACGCGGCGGCGACCGCTCAGAACATGGACATCGCGAGGAACGACCGGAGGTTGTCGTTCGTCACGCGCAGTCGGGCGGACAACATCCGGACCACCGACCAGAGGATCTTGTACGCGATGTCGCGGTTGAAGTCGAGCAACAGCTCGAAGTCGGGCCGCGCGATGGTGATCAGGGTGGAACCGGTGTTCGCGATGGCGTCGGTCGAGCGCTCGGAGCGGTCGAAGATGGACATCTCGCCGAAGCAGGCGCCCGGCTTCAGCACCGTCAGCGCCTCCTCACCCGAGCCCGGGATGGTGCGCGAGATGCGGACCTCGCCGTCCGAGATGATGTACAACCGGTTACCGGGCTCGCCTTCCTTGAAGATGTGCTGTCCGGCCTGGTACTTCTGCTCGCGGCACACCTCGGACACGCGCGCCAACTCCCCGGCGTCCAGGTCTTGGAAGATGGCCGCCTGTTGCAGCAGATTGAGGTCCACCGATTCAAGGTAGGGGACGCCGAAGGGAGGGGCAAGTGAAACCGTGGGTGCGGCCGGCCGATGTGTTGACGGCGCTTCGGGTTCCGCTGGCGGCGGCGTTTCCGTTCGTGAGCCACCCCGGGTGGCAGCTGACGATCGTCGGGGCCGCCGCGGCGTCGGACTACCTCGACGGCATCGTCGCGCGGCGCCTGGGCGGCTCGCGCGTGGGCGCGGTGCTCGACCCCGTGGCCGACAAGCTGTTCATGCTCGCCGCCTTCCTGACGGTGGCGCGCCGCGGGCTCCTGACCCCGCTCGAAATCGTGGGGGTCCTGCTGCGGGATCTGGTCGCCGCCCTGGCGTTCGTCGGGACCTGGATGCTGCGGCGGCCGGTGGCCCTGCCCGCGCGGGCGGGTGGCAAGGCGGTGACCGTGGTCCAGCTGCTCACGCTCGTCGCGTTCATCGCCCAGTCGCCGCTGGTGCGGCCCCTGGCTTGGGCGACGGCCGCCATCGCGGTGTATGCGGTGTGGGACTACGGGCGCACCGCGCGGGACGCGCGGTGAGGGGCGCACTCACCGCCGCCCTGCTCGGCGCCCTGGCGCTGCACGGGGCCGCCGCCCAGCAGTTCCAGCCGCCGCGGGAGGGCGAGGAAGGCGGCACGCGGCTCGGCCTCCACGGGTTCGGCCTGCGCGGCGGAGTCGACTGGAGTGACGGGCAGGTGGTGGTGGGCGCCGCGCTGGACGTCGGCAGCCTGCTCGCCGACCGGGTGCGGCTGCGGCCCTCGGGGGAGATCGGCATCGACGGCGCGAACAGCTACGTCGCGAGCCTGGAAGCGCTGTACCGTTTCACGAGCGACGCGGAGCCCCTGATTCCGTACCTCGGGATCGGCGCCAGCGTGGCGGGACACGACGACTGCGGCGCCGACCCGCAGTGCCCGGATGGGTGGCTCAACATCGTGTTCGGGTTCGAGCGGCGGTTCCGCGCCACGTTCAACTGGCTGGTGGAGTACCACGCGATGGACGCGTTCCGGCGGCACCGCCTGTATTTCGGGCTCACGACGCGGCGCGGACGGTAGCGTGGCCGGCAACGTGCGCGACGTCACCGTGCGCTGGCGCGACGGGCTGCGCTTCGAGGGCGCGGCGCCGGGACGGCCCGCGGTGCTGGTGGACGGCGACTCGGTGGACGCCCTGTCGCCCGTCGAGCTGCTGCTCGTCGCCGCCGCGACCTGCACGGGCGCCGACGTCGTCTCCATCCTCCGGAAGCAGCGCGTGGATCTGCGGGCGCTGGCAATGGCGGTGCGCGGGACGCGGCGTGAGACGCATCCCCGGCGCTACACCGCGATCCATGTCACGTTCACCATCACGGGCGGCGGCGCCGACGAGGCCAAGGCGCGCCGGGCGATCGACCTGTCGCTCCAGACCTACTGCTCGGTGGTGGCGTCGCTCGCCGCCGACCTCCGCGTCACGTACGACGTCGTGCGTGCGTAGCGCGCTCGCCCTTCTGCTGCTCGCGCCGCCCGCGGCCGCGCAGGGACCGGCGGTCGTCGAGCTGGGCGTGGGGGCGGTGGCCTCGCTCGCGCGACGCGACTTCGCGGGCGCCGGGGTGTCGCTCGGCGTGCGGCCGGGCGCGCAGGGCCGGCTGGTCCTGTTCGGGGCGGGGGGCGACCGGGACGGCCGCGCCGGGCTTCGGGCCGAGGCCACCGCGCAGTTCTTGTTGAACCCGGTGGCCACGCGCGGCGTGACGCTGTACGGCGCCGCGGGCATCGCGGTCCTGGCGGCGCCGCATCAGCGGGGCGCGGGGTACCTGACGGTGTTTCTGGGCGTGGAGGCCGCGGCGGCCACGTAGTTGCGGACGGTGCCGGGGGACAGGTGGGTGCGCCGGGCGATGACGGCGACCGGAGTGTCGTAGCCGGCCAGCCGGAGCACCTCCAGCTCACGCGGCGTCAGCGGG
>JBOHSV010000294.1:0-4735 GCA_050921735.1 Gemmatimonadales bacterium
GCGCCCACGCGGTCACGCCGCCCGCCGACACCTCCCACACGTCCGTGACGCCCGAGGGCGAGATCTCGTCCATGCCGATGCGGCCGTGCACCACCAGAGCGTGCTCGGCGCCGAGCTTCGCGAGCGCGTTCGCCAGCAGCGGCGCGCGGTCGGGGTCGGCCACGCCGACCACCTGGCGCCGCACGCCCGCGGGATTGGCCAGCGGGCCCAGCAGGTTCATGATGGACGGCACGCCCAGCTCGCGACGCACCGGCCCGACGTGGCGCATGGCGGGGTGGAAGGTGGGCGCGAACAGGAACGTCATCCCCGCGCGCCGCAGCGCCGCGCTCGCGGCGTCGGGTTCGGCGGGCAGCGTCACCCCCAGCGCCTCGAGCACGTCGGCGGAGCCGCACTTCGAGGTGAACGAGCGGTTGCCGTGCTTCGCCACGGCGGCGCCGGCCCCCGCGGCCACGAACGCCGCCGCCGTGGAGATATTGAAGGTGGAGACGCGGCCACCGCCGGTGCCGCACGTGTCCACGAGGTGGTCCCCGGCGGGCTGCACCGGTCGCATCGCGGCGCGCAAGGCGCGGGCGGCGCCCGCCACCTCGTCGGCGGTCTCCCCCTTGACCCGCAGGCCGACGAGCAGGGCGCCGAGCTGGGCGGGGGTAGCCCCACCGCGCATCACGACGCCGAACACGTCGGCGGTGAGCTCTTCGCTCAGTGACTGGCGCTGGGCGAGGCGGGCGAGCGCCCGTTGAAGGGGCGAAGCGGAGTCGGACACGGCCGTTTTCCCGGTGGCGAAAAGCTACCGCGCGAAATCGTGTTGTGTCAAATGCGACAAGGAGTTGCGCCGCTTGAAAGCCCTGCGCCTTCTTCCTATCTTTCGCCCGTGAGCGGCCGCCCCTTCCTCGCCGTGGTGCATTACGACGGGGCTGGATTCGCGGGGTGGCAGCGGCAGCCCGGGTTGCGCACGGTCCAGGCGGAGTTGGAGGCCGTGCTCGAGCGTCTCCTGAGACACCGCGCGGCCGCGGTGGGCGCGGGACGCACCGATACCGGGGTGCACGCCCTCGGTCAGGGCGTGGGGTTCACCGCCGGGGAGCGGTGGAGCGACGATCCCCGGGGGCTGCGGCGGGCGCTCAACGCGCGGCTCCCGCCCGACATCTGGGTGGAGCGCGTGCAGGCGATGCGCATCGGCTTCCACGCGCGCACGAGCGCGGTGGCGCGCCGGTATCGCTACGTCATCGGCACCGACGCGGCGAGTCGTTCGCCGTTCCGGCGGCCCTACGAATGGGCGCTGGGCCGCCCGCTCGAGCCGGCGGTCCTGGAGCGCGCGGGCAACGCGGTGATGGGTGAGCACGCGTTTCGCGGACTGGCGGCGGCGGGCGCGGCGAGCGCCACCTACCGGTGCCGCGTGGCGCTGTCGGAGTGGGCGCCGCGCGCGGACGCGACGGGCGTGACGTACACGATCGAGGCGGACCGGTTCTTGCATCGCATGGTGCGCTTCCTGGTGGGAACCATGGTGGACGTCGCCCTGGGGCGTCGCCCGCCGTCCGATCTCCCCCGCCTGCTCGACGCGACCGACAATCAAGCCGCCAGCCCCCCGGCGCCGCCGCAGGGCCTGTATCTGGTGGCGGTGCGCTATCCCGTGGACCTCTACGCCGAGGCCTGACGCCATGAAGTTCTTTCTCGACACCGCGAGCCTCAAGGACATCAGCTGGGCCGTGCAGGCCGGGCTGATCGACGGGATCACCACCAACCCGTCGCTGCTCGCGAAGCAGGCCGGGGATCTCGATCCGCAGGACGTGCTCAAGGAGATCTGCTCCCTGGTCGAGGGCCCGGTGTCCGCCGAAGTCGTGGCGGTGGACACGGACGGGATGGTGACCGAGGGCCGGCGCCTCGCGGCGATCGCGGACAACATCGTCGTAAAGATCCCGATGCTCGAGGCGGGCATGACGGCGGTGCGCCGCCTCGTGGCCGACGGCATCCGGACCAACGTGACGCTGTGCTTCTCGAGCGTGCAGTGTCTGATCGCGGCCAAGGCGGGCGCCACCTACGTCAGCCCGTTCATCGGACGGCTGGACGACGTGGGGGAGGAGGGGATGGACGTGATCCGCGAAGCGCGGGTCATCTTCGACAACTACGATCTCCAGACCCGGATCCTCGCGGCCTCGATCCGGCACCCGCGCCACGTGGCCGAAGCGGCCATGGTCGGCGCCGACGTCGCCACCCTGCCCGCCGACGTGCTGAAGAAGCTCCTGCGGCACCCGCTCACCGACCGCGGCCTCGAGCAGTTCCTGGCCGACTGGCGCACGGTCGCGGCCAAGAGCAAGGCGCCCGTTTGACCTACCAGTCCCCGCTCGCCACCCGCTACGCCTCCCCGGCCATGCAGGCTCTGTGGAGCGAGCGGCGGCGCATCGGTGCGTGGCGCGAGCTGTGGCTCGCCCTCCTCGAGGCGCAGCGCGACCTGGGACTGGCGATCCCGGACGCCGCCGTCCGGGAGGTCGCCGCGCATCTGGACGACGCCGACCTCGACCGCGCCGCGGACTACGAGAAGCGCTTCCGCCACGACGTCGTGGCGCACATCCACCACCTGGGCGAGCAGGCGCCCGCCGCCCGGCCGTTCCTCCATCTCGGCGCCACCAGCGCCTACGTCACGGACAACGCGGACCTGATGCTGATGCGGGACGGGCTGCGGCTCCTGCTCGGGCGCCTGGCCGCCGTGCTCGTGGCGCTCGCCAAGGTGGCGCGGCGGCACCGGGACGTGGCGTGCCTGGCGTACACCCACTTCCAGCCCGCCCAGCTCACCACCGTCGGCAAGCGGGTGACGCTGTGGATGCAGGATCTGGTGCTGGACGCCCAGGAGGTGCTCCACCGCCTCGACACCCTGGCCCTGCGCGGCGTCAAGGGCACGACGGGGACGCAGGCCAGCTTTCTGGAGCTGTTCGACGGCGACCACGACCGCGTGCGCGAGCTCGACCGGCGGATCGCGCAGAGGCTGGGTTTCCCGCGCGTATTCACCGTCACGGGTCAGACCTACACCCGCAAGCTCGACGCGCAGATTCTCGCGGCGCTGTCCGGCATCGCGCAGTCGGCGGCGAAATTCGCCACCGACCTGCGCCTGTTGCAGCACGAGGGCGAGCTGCTCGAGCCGTTCGAGAGCGAGCAGGTGGGCTCCAGCGCCATGCCCTACAAGCGGAACCCCATGCGGGCCGAGCGCATGACGGGCCTGGCGCGGTTCGTGATCGAGCTCGAAGGCAACGCCTGGCACACCGCCGCCACGCAGTGGCTGGAGCGCACACTGGACGACAGCGCGAACCGCCGCCTGGTACTCCCCGAGGCGTTTCTGGCCACCGACGCGCTCCTGGTCCTCGCGACCAACGTCGCGGCCGGGCTGGAGGTGCGGGAGGCCGTGATCGCGCGCCACGTGGCGGGCGCCATGCCGTACCTGGCCACCGAGCGCCTGCTGATGCGGGGCGTCAAGGCGGGCGGCGACCGCCAGCGCCTGCACGAGATCATCCGGAACCACAGCCTGGCGGTCGCGCAAGCCGCCGCGGAGCGCGGCACCCCCAACGATCTCCTCGCGCGTCTGGCGGCCGACCCCGGGTTCCGCCAGCTCGGCGTCGCGCCGGACCCCGGGGAGCTCGACCCGGCGCGGTACGTGGGCCGCGCGCCCCAGCAGGTGGAGGAGTTCCTGGACCACGAGGTGGCCGTGACGATCCGCGCGATCGAGGCCGCCGCGCCGGCGGCGGTCGCTGCCGAGGTCACCGTATGACGTCCGTCCTGATCGAGAGCCGCCTCCCCCTCCCCCTCGTGCGGCGGGGCAAGGTGCGGGAGGTCTACGAGGTGGACCCGGCCACCTTGCTGCTGGTCGCGAGCGACCGGGTGAGCGCGTACGACATCGTGCTCGCCGAACCCGTGCCCGGGAAGGGGGCGGTCCTCACCCAGCTCTCTGCCTTCTGGTTTGGGCGGCTGGCCGGGGTCATGCCCCATCACCTCCTGACCGCGGACGCCGACGAGATCACGGCCCGCGTGCCGGTGCTGGCCGCTCAGCGCGATGCGCTGCAAGGGCGGGCGATGCTGGTGCGGCGCACCGCACCCGTGCCGTTCGAGTGCGTGGTGCGCGGGTACCTGTCGGGGTCCGCCTGGGCGGAGTACCGCGAGTCCGGTACGCTGGCGGGCGAGTCCCTGCCCGGCGGGCTGGTGGAGAGCCAGCGGCTGGATCCTCCGATCTTCTCACCCGCGACGAAGGCCGAGCGGGGTCACGACGAGAACGTCCCGTTCGCGTACGTGGCGCGGGCGCTGGGAGACGGGCCGGCCGCCCGGCTGCGCGATGCCAGCCTGGCGCTGTACGCGGCCGGGCGGCGGTACGCGGCCGAGCGGGGCATCATCATCGCCGACACCAAGTTCGAGTTCGGCCGCGGCGCGGACGGGGAGCTGTTGGTGATCGACGAGCTGCTCACGCCCGACTCGTCGCGCTTCTGGCCGGCGGACCGGTACGCGCCGGGCCGCGCGCCGCCGAGCTTCGACAAGCAGCCGCTGCGCGACTATCTCGGGTCGCTGAAGCGCGCGGGTACCTGGGACGGCGGCGCGCCGCCGCCCGCGCTCCCGGCCGACATCGTGGCCGCCACCAGCGCCCGGTATCGCGAAGCGTTCCGACTGATCACCGGTCGGGCGCCGGAGCCGGGCGGGTGAGATTCGCCCCCGAGGGCCGGGTATTCATTCTCGTGGGCTGGGCGCTCGCGGCGGTCGCGTGGTG
>JBOHSV010000295.1:0-4939 GCA_050921735.1 Gemmatimonadales bacterium
GGCCGAGGCCGACGCCCGGGCCGTCGCCCGGCGGCGCCGCCGCGCGGCGGACCGCCGTGCCATGTGGCGCGAGCTGCTCCTGTTCGGCGAGCACACCTGGGGCGCCGACGTCAGCGTGTCCCACCCCGAGGCGCGCCAGACCATCGCGCAGTGGGCGTACAAACGGCGCTACCTCGAATCGGCCTGGGCGGCGGCGCAGGACCACGTGGAGCAAGGTCTGTTGCGCATCGGCCGCGGGACGGAAGCCGGCCGGGGGCGGGTCGTGTTCAACGCCGCCGGGTGGGACCGTACCGACGTCGTGCGGATTCCCGGCGGGGCGGGCAAGGCGCTGTCGCACGAGGGTCGGGAGCTGCCGTCCGTGGACCTCGCCGACGGCTCGGCCCTCGCCGTCGCGCGCGACGTCCCCGCCCTGGGGTACCTAGCCCTGCGAGAGCAGGACCGCGAGCCCAGCCCGCCGCTCGACGAGGGCCGCGCGCTCGAGGCCGCGACCGGCGGCTTCCGCGTGCGGCTCGATCCGGACACCGGGGCGATCGCGTCGCTCACGGGTCCGGACGGCCAGGAGCGGGTCAACCCGTCGGTCTGGTCGGGGCTGAACCAGCTGGTATACGTAACGGGCGGGGCGGGCTCGGCGCTGTGGACCAGCCCGGACCGCGGGGCCCTGACGACGCCGCCTCAGCTGCGGACGGCGGGCGCCGTCCTGGTGGCGGCGCGGCGCGAACGTCTCCCCGGCATCGGCACGCGGCTCGTCGCCGACCGGCGACTCGACCGCTTCCCGGCCCTGACCTCGACCGTGACGCTGTACGACGACCTGCCGTGGGTGGATGTGGAGAACCGGCTGGTAAAGACCCCCACGCTCGAGAAGGAAGCGCTCTACGTCGCGTTCCCCTTCGCCGCGACCCAACCGGCGGTGGACCTCGAGATCCCACTGGGCCGCATGACGGTGGAGCGGGACCAGCAGCCCGGCGCGTGCCGCGACTGGTACTGTCACGCCCACTGGGTGCGCGTCCGTGCGGGCGCGGACCGCGGGGGCATCTTGTGGAGCGGGCCGGACACGCCGCTGGTCACCTTCAACGATCTGTTCCGCGGTGCGTGGCGCCGCCGGCTCGTGCCCGACGGTACGCTGTTCGCCTACGTCATGAACAACTACTGGCACACGAACTACGCGGCGCGCCAGGGCGGCGAGCTGATCGTGCGGTTCCGCGTGTCGCTGGTCGCGGCGGACGACCCGGCCGAGCCGGCGCGCCGCGGCTGGGCCGCGTGCGATCCGCTCTACGTGAGCGCGGCGTACGACAACCCGGAGGCGGGGCCCCTGATCTCCCGCGACCGCGCGCTGGTGGTGGGCGACCGCGGCGCGCTGGTGCTCGCGGCCAAGCCGGCGGACGACGGGGACGGCACGGTCGTGCGCCTGCTCGACGTGGCCGGCACGTCGCGCGCGGTGGGCATCTGGCCGGCCGTCGTCACCTTCGACCGGGCGCGCCGCACCAACCTGGTGGAGATGAACGAAGCGGCGATTGCGATCGGGGTCGACCGGCGGGCCGCGGTGGACCTGCGGGCGTGGAGCGTGGCGAGCGTGCGGCTCTTTACACCGCGCGAGGGGGCTGATTAACGTCGAGCCATGACCAAGCCAGCGACGCTCCGCGAGCTGAAACAGACCGAATGGGCGACCCCCGCCCGTCTGCGCCGCACCATCAAGGACGAAATGCGGGCCAATCTGATCTGCCTGCTGGAAAACGGCGCCGCCCTGTTTCCCGGGATCGTCGGGTACGACGACTCGGTCCTGCCGCACCTGGTGAACGCGATCCTGTCGAGGCACAACTTCATCCTGCTCGGGCTGCGGGGCCAGGCGAAGAGCCGCATCCTGCGTCAGCTGGTGACGCTGCTCGATGCGGAGATCCCCATCGTCGCGGGCAGCGAGGTCAACGACGACCCGTTCCACCCCATCTCCAAGGACGGCCGGGAGACCCTCCAGCGGCTCGGTGACGACACGCCCATCGCCTGGCTGCCGCGCGACGCGCGCTTCGTCGAGAAGCTCGCCACGCCCGACGTGACGATCGCCGACATCATCGGGGACGTGGATCCCATCAAGGCCGCGCGCGGCGGGCACCTGCTCTCCGACGAGCTCACGATGCATTTCGGGCTGCTGCCGCGCGCCAACCGCGGGATCTTCGCGATCAACGAGCTGCCCGACCTGGCGGGCAAGATCCAGGTGGGGCTGTTCAACATCATGCAGGAAGGCGACGTCCAGATCAAAGGCTATCCGGTCCGCCTCGACCTGGATATCCAGCTGGTGTTCACCGCCAACCCCGAGGACTACACGGCGCGCGGCAAGATCATCACCCCGCTCAAGGACCGGATCGGCTCCGAAATCCTCACGCACTACCCCCTCACCCTGGACCTGGGGGCGGCGATCACGCGCCAGGAAGCCTGGCTCGACCGCAACGGGCGCAAGCTCCAGCTCCCCGACTTCATCGCGGAGCTGATCGAGCGCGTGGCGTTCGAGGCGCGCGACGACAAGCGGGTCGACCGCCGCAGCGGCGTGTCGCAACGCCTGCCCATCGCCCTGCTCGAAAACACGGTGTCGAACGCCGAGCGCCGCACCTTGCTCACCAAGGAGAAGACCGTCGTGCCACGCGTCTCCGACGTGTACGCGGCGCTCCCCGCCATCACCGGCAAGCTCGAGCTCGAGTATGAGGGAGAGCTGCAAGGCCCCGAAACCATCGCCAAGGAGCTGATCCGGCGCGCGGCGGGCCGCACGTTCGAGGCGCGGGTGGGCGGCGCCAACGTGGACGACATCGTCCACTGGTTCGACGAGGGCGGCGCGCTCAAGATCTCCGTGGACGAGCGCTCCGAGGCGTGCCTCAAGGGCTTCAGCGTCGTGCCCGGCCTGCTGGACCTCGTGGTGCAGGTGGGGCTCGCCGGCAAGAAGGAGCCGGCCGCGATGGTAGCGGCGTGCGAACTCGTGCTCGAAGGCCTCGTGGCCGGGAAACGCATCACCCGCAGCGAGGAGCTGGGGTACGTGCGGGTGCGCCCCGATCCCAAGCCGCCCCCGTACGGCAAACCCGGATTGGGCGGCACGGGGGGGCCGGGGGGGGCGGGGGGGATGGGACCGAACCTGTTCACCTGATGCCCGCGCCGCTCGTCACGCTCACGCGGCAGTACGGGTCGGGCGGCTCGGAAATCGCGCGGCTCGTGGCCGGGGCGGTCGGCTGGACCCTGATCGACAACGAGTTCGTGGAGGAGGTGGCGCGCCGAGCCGGGTTGCCGCCCGACGAGGTGGCGCAGCGCGAAGAGCGCGCCCCCGGCCTGCTCGAGCGGCTGGCCCGGACGCTCGCCGTCGCGTCGCCCGAGATGTTCCTGGCCTCGGGGACCAGCGGCGGCGTGCCGCGCGTCGACGCCGACGAGGCCACGATCGTGCAGTTGACGGAGCGGGTCATCGCCGACGCGGCGGCGGAGGGCCGGGTGGTGCTCGTCGGGCGCGGCGCGCAGGCGCTTCTGGCCCAGCGCGCCGACGCGCTCCACGTGTACGTCGTGGCCTCGAAGCCGTGGCGCGAGCGCCTGGCGGTCGAGCGGCTCGGCGTGGCTCCGGCCGAGGCGTCGAAGGTGGTGGACGAGATCGACGCCCAGCGGGACCGCTACGTCAAGACCTACCACGGCCGCGTGCGCCAGGACGTCACCAACTACGACATGGTGCTGAACGCGGAGCGGCTGGGGTTCGAGGGAGCGGCGGCGTTGATCGTGGCGGAGGTGAGGCGGCGGGGGTGGGCGTAGCTCCGTCCCCTACAGCTCGACCTCGAGGAGCCACTGGGCCAGTGAGGCATTGAGGCTCCCGGTCACCGGGTCTTCCAGCATGCCGCCGTGCTCGTCGCTCAGGAAGGCGCGCACCTCGAAGGCGCACTCCGACCCATCCGGATAGGGACCCACGACGCCGATCTCGAGCGTGTCGGTTCCGCCGTAGCGGCGGAAGTCCGGCTCGAGGGCCAGGACCGTCCGCGCATCCTCGAGCAGCAGCGCGACCCAGCCGGGGCCGTTGTCCACCCATCGGGCATCGACCATCTCCCGTCGGTCGAGACCCAGGACCGCAGCCAGCTCCCTGACGAAGCCCTCATCGACCGGCCCCGAACGCACGAGCGGCGGCGCGGCGAACGCCAGGCCGTGCGCGTCGCGCCTGATCGGGACGAGGCCGGCGGCGCATGCCTGGACGATCCGGTCGCGCAGCCGCGGCTCGCCCCCCGCCGCGAGCCATGCGTGGCCGCTGCCCAACGTCGGATGACCGGCGAACGGCAGCTCGCGCGCGAGGGTGAAGATCCGGACCCGATAGTCGGCGTCAGGGGAGGTGGCCGGCAAGACGAACGCGGTCTCGGAGAGGTTCGCCCAGCGAGCGAACCGCTGCATCTCGTCGGTCGAGAGCCCCTCGGCGTCCAGGACAACACCGAGCGGGTTGCGGTGAACGGCCCCGCTCCGAACACGTCGACTTGTTGAAAGCGTCGAAGCATCGCGTCGCCTCCGCGTTACGCCGTGCGCAGCTCCGGCACCCGCCACCACACCAGTCCCACCGCCAGCGCCGAGATCAGCCCGCCCACCCCGACCGCCACCGGCGCGCCGAGATATTCCGCCACGATCCCCGCCTGGAACGACCCCACCGGCCCCATGCCGACGAACATGAAAGAATAAAACCCCATGACACGACCCCGCAGGTGGTCGGGCACCAGCGTCTGCAGCATCGTGTTGGTGAGCGCGTTGTTCACGATCATGGCGCAGCCAGCAAGCGCCAGCAGCGCCAGGGACAGACCGAACGACCGGGACAGCGTGAATCCGACGATCAGCAGGCCGAACGACGCACCCCCGACGGCCATCAGCCGACCCTTCTGCGTGATCCGGGTGCTGTTCAGCGCAATCGCGAGCGCGCCGAGCATCGCGCCGGCGCCCACCGCCGCGGTCA
>JBOHSV010000296.1:0-13243 GCA_050921735.1 Gemmatimonadales bacterium
CGCGAAACCCTGCCGGACGAGGTCTTCCGGCGGCTGCGCGACGACGTCGACGCCATCTTCCTCGGCGCCCTGGGCGACCCCCGCGTGCCCGGGAACGAGCACGCGCGGGACATCCTGCTGGGGCTGCGCTTCCGGCTGGACCTGTATATCAACTTCCGGCCCGTGACGTTGCTCCACCCCGATCTGACACTACTGCGGGCGGATCCGGCGATCGATTTCGTCATCTTCCGCGAGAACACCGAGGGCGTCTACCTCGGGCGCGGCCGGCAGGAGGGCGACGAATACATCGCCGAAGACGTCAATACCGTGCGGGGCGTCGAGCGCATCATCCGCGCGGCGTTCGAGTGGGCCCGGTCGCGCGGGAAGACGCGCGTCACCATGAGCGACAAGTCGAACGCGATACCCGCGCACCGGCTCTGGCAAGAGACGTTCCGCCGCGTGGCCGCCGGATTCCCGGGCATCGAGGCGGAGCACCTGTACGTCGACGCTCTGGCCATGCAGCTCGTCCGGAAGCCCGAGCGCTACCAGGTGATCGTCACCACCAACATGTTCGGCGACATCCTCTCCGACCTCGGGGCCGCGCTCGTGGGCGGGCTGGGCGTCGCGGCCAGCGCCAACCTGCATCCCGGCCGGCCCGGCCTGTTCGAGCCGGTGCACGGCTCGGCGCCCGCGATGGCCGGCCGGGGCACAGCGAACCCCATGGCCGCCGTGCTCACGGGGGCCCTCATGCTCGAGCAGCTTGGACACCAGGACGCGGCGAGCGCTGTCGAGCGGGCAGTGCGGGAAACCATCGCGTCGGGGGTGCGGACGCGGGATTTGGGGGGCGCCGCCGGCACCGCCGACGTCGCCAGGGCGATCGCGGAGCGGATCTAGCACCCGCGCCCTACCGCCCCCCCGCCCTTCCTTCCATATTCCGCCCTCTGGTCGCCTTCGAACGCGGAGTTTCGCCCTCATGAAGACCCAGGGTACCCATAGCGATATCGTCTTTCTGTCGGGCGTGCGCACGGGCTTCGGCTCGTTCGGCGGCTCGCTCAAGGAGTTTTCGGCCACCGAGCTGGGCGCCATCGCCGCGCGCCACGCGCTCGAGCGCTCGGGCGTCCCCGCGGCCGACCTCGGCCACACCGTGTTCGGCAACGCGCTCCAGACCTCGGCCGACGCGATCTACTGCGCCCGCCACGTCGGGCTCAAAGCCGGCCTGCCCGTCGAAACGCCCGCCGTCACGGTGAACCGCCTGTGCGGCTCGGGCTTCGAGGCGATCACGCAGGGCGCCCAGCTCATCCTGCTGGGCGAGGCGCAGGCCGTGCTCGCCGGCGGGACGGAATCCATGAGCCAGGCGCCACACGTGGTGCGCGGCGCCCGCTGGGGGCTGCGGCTCGGGCCGGCGCCGCTCGAGGACTCCCTGTGGGAAGCCCTGAAAGACCCGCAGTGCGGCCTCTCGATGGCCGAGACGGCCGAGAATCTCGCCGCGAAGTACCGGCTCACGCGCCAGGAAGTGGACGAAGTGGCCCTCGGCTCCCAGCGCCGCGCCAAGAAAGCGTGGGACGACTGCGTGTTCCAGGACGAGGTGATTCCGGTCCCCACGAAGACCCGGAAGGGCGTGGTCGAATTCCGCGCCGACGAGCACATGCGGCCCGATTCGACCCTCGAAGGGCTCATGGGTCTGAAACCCTATTTCAAGAAGGACGGCCTGGTGACGGCGGGGAACGCGTCCGGCATCTGCGACGGCGCAGCCGCCACCGTCATCGCGAGCCGGGAGTACGCCGAGGCCCACGGGCTCAAGCCGCTGGGCCGGCTGGTGGCCTGGGGCGTGGCTGGCGTCGAGCCGCAATACATGGGGATCGGCCCCGCGCCCGCCGCGCGCAAGGCGCTCGAGCGGGCCGGGATGAAACTCGGGCAGATGGACCTCGTCGAGGTGAACGAGGCGTTCGCGCCCCAGTACCTCGCTGTGGAGCGGGAGCTGGGCCTCGATCGGGAGAAGACCAACGTGCACGGCGGGGCCATCGCGATCGGCCATCCGCTGGCGGCCAGCGGCACGCGGATCACGATCCACCTGCTCCACGCCCTGCGCCGCGCGAGGCGTCGCTGGGGACTCGGCTCGGCCTGCATCGGCGGCGGGCAGGGCGCGGCGGTCATCGTCGAGGCGTTCCCCGCCTAGGAGGCGTCGGTATGGACCTGCTGCTGGGCGGACTGGCACTCGTCGCGGCATACCTGGTCGGCGGCCTGCGGGTCCTGCGCGAGTACGAGCGCGGCGTGTATTTCTTCCTCGGCCGCCTGTGGGGCGCCAAGGGACCGGGACTGATCTTCCTGCCGCCGTTGTTCGCCAAGATTCAGAAGGTCTCGCTGCGCGTGATCGCGATGGACATTCCGCCCCAGGACGTCATCACCCGCGACAACATCTCGATCAAGGTCAATGCGGTGCTGTACATGCGGGTGAAGGATCCGGTCAAGGCCGTCATCGCGGTCGAAAACTACGTCTACGCCACGAGCCAGCTCGCCCAGACCACGTTGCGCTCGGTGCTGGGGGAGACGGAGCTCGATCAGCTGCTGGCCGACCGCGAGAAGATCAACGCGATTCTGAAGCAGATCATCGACGCGCGCACCGAGGACTGGGGTATCGAGGTGGCGGCGGTGGAGGTCAAGGACGTGGACCTGCCGCCCGAGATGAAGCGCGCGATGGCGCGGCAGGCCGAGGCGGAGCGCGAGCGCCGCGCCAAGGTCATCAACGCCGAGGGGGAGCTCCAGGCGTCGGAGAAGCTGGCGCAGGCGGCGCGCGTGATCGGCTCGGCGCCCGCCGCGATCCAGCTGCGGTTCCTCCAGACGGTCAACGAGATCGCCTCGGAGAACAACTCCACCACGTTCTTCCCCATCCCGCTCGACCTGTTCCGCGGCTTCCTGGACACGGTGGCGCACAAGACGACCGGTGCGGCGGGCTCCCGAGCCCTTCCCGAGCGGGCGTCGGGCGACGCCGTGCCTGCTCCGCGCAAGGGGAGCAAGGTCAAAGCCCGCTAGCATGGCCGGCGCGCTCATCGGCCGCGAGGCGCTCGAGCGCATCGTCCGCCGCGCGGCGGAGCTCCAGGCCACCGAGCGCGACGTCGGCGAAGGGCTGACCGAGCAGGAGCTGCTCGCCCTCGGCCGCGACGTGGGCATTCCGGCGCGCTACGTGCGCCAGGCGCTGCTGGAGGAGCAAACGCGGGCGGCGCCCGACCGCGCCCGGGGACTCGTGGGATGGCTGGTGGGACCCGCGACGGTCGCCGCCCAGCGGGTGGTGCCCGGCGACCGGGCGGAGGTCGAGCGCGCGCTGGCGCGCTGGCTGGAGGAGCAGGAGCTCCTGCAGCCCAAGCGCCGGTTCCCCGATCTGACGACGTGGGAGTCGAAAGCCGGCGCCTTCGCCTCGATTCAGCGCGCGCTGGGCGGGGGGCGGCGCTACGCGCTCGCCAAGGCGCGCGAGGTCGCGAGCCAGGTGGCACAGCTGGAACCGGGGTTCTGTCACGTGCGCCTCCAGGCCGACATCCGGAACCAGCGCGGCGAGCGGATCGCCGGCGCGGCGGTGATCGCGCTGGGCGGCGCCGCCGCGGCCGCCGTGACGGCCCTGACCGGGGCGCCTCGGTTGATCCCCCTGCTCCCGGCGGTCGCCGCCGGCGGCCTGTCCGTGCTCGTGACGCGCAGCCATCGCGGACCCAACGACCGGACGCACGTGGCGCTGGAGCAGGTGCTCGACCGCCTGGAGCGCGGCGAGATCCGCCCCGAGCACCGCCTGCCGGCGTCGCGCGCCGGCGCGTTCGGCCGGTTCGCGGACGAGCTGCGGAAAACATTCGACTGGGGAGGCCCATGACGGATATCCAGCGCGTGGGGGTGCTCGGGTGCGGGCTGATGGGCGGCGGCATCGCTCAGGTCGCCGCCGCCGCGGGCTACGACACCACGGTGCGGGACGTGTCGCAGGAGATCCTGGAGCGCGGCCGCGCGGCGATCGAAAAGTCGCTCGCCAGGCTCGTCGAGAAGGGCAAGCTCCAGCCCGCCGAGCGGGATGCGGCGCTCGCGCGGCTGCGCTTCACGACGGCCCCGGGCGACCTCAAGAGCTGCGATATCGTGATCGAGGCCATCACCGAGGACCTCGGCCTCAAGAACGCCCTGTGGCAGGAGCTGGACCCCCTGTGCGGCGCCGGGACGCTCTTCGCCTCCAACACGTCGAGTCTCACGATCGCGGCGATGGCGGCGGCCACCCAGCGCGCCGACCGCTTCGTGGGACTGCATTTCTTCAATCCCGTGCCCCTGATGGCCCTGGTGGAAGTCGTGCGCACCGTGACCACGTCGGAGGAGACCTTCCGGCGCGCCTTCGCCTTCGCGACGTCGCTCGGGAAGCAGCCCGTGGCGGCGAAGGACACCTCCGGCTTCATCGTCAACCTGCTGCTCGTCCCCTACCTGCTCGACGCCATCCGCGCCGTGGAGCACGGGGTGGCGAGCATTCCCGACATCGACACGGCGATGCGGCTCGGTTGCGGCTACCCCATGGGCCCGCTGACCCTGCTGGACTTCGTCGGCCTGGACACGACCTACAAGATCGCCGAGATCATGTTCGCGGAGTACCGCGAGGCGCGGTACGCCCCTCCCCCGCTGCTCAGGCGCATGGTGCTCGCCGGGATGTACGGCAAGAAGAGCGGCAGGGGGTTTTACGACTACTCGGCCACGCCGCCCGCGGTCAGCCATCTCGGGGTGTGACGGACCCACGCACTCACCACTCACGCCGGATTCGAGGTTTTCATGTACGACGCTGCACGCTGGCACGCCGCGCTGAACGACCTCCCCGCCGCGCTCCTGCTCGCGGCGGTGCTGTTCGACCTGGGCGCGTGGCTGTGGAAGCGCGAGTCGCTGGCCTGGGCCGCGATCTGGACCCTGTGGCTCGGCGTGGTCGGCGGCTGGGCCGCCGTCATCGCGGGTAACCTGGCCGAGGAGCGTATCGACCACGGCGAAGCGATCCACGAGCTGATGGAGCGCCACGAGCTGCTCGGCTACGTCACCATGGGGATCTTCACCGTCGTGCTGGTGTGGAAGCTGTGGCGCCGCGTGGGACGCCGCGCCGCCGAGGAGTGGGTCCTGCGCGGGCTGGGCGTGGTCGGCGTGGTCGCGCTGCTCGTGCTCGCCAACATCGGGGGGCGGCTCGTGTTCGAGCATGCGGCGGGCGTCCCCAACGAGCGGATGCGTGACGAGCTGCTCGATCGCGGCGTGCTGCTGCCGGCGACCGACTCGGCCGCCGCCCCGGCCCCGGGGGGCGGCCACGAGCACGCGCCCGGTACGCCGGCACACGAGCACTGAACGAAATGCGGAATGCGGAATGTGGAATGCGGAATGGCAGGCTCGCGCCCCCATTCCGCATTCCGCATTCCGCACTCCGCATTGGAGTGGCCGTGGCGGCGGTGGGGTGCAACCCGGCCAGCACCCGGCCGCAGTTCCTGCCCCATCCCGAAGCGCCGGCGGGGTACGTGGATGCGGCGCGGGAGCGCCTGACGCCGGAGCTCGCCGCGTGGCTCACGGCGCAGGGGCTCGCCGTCCAGCACGCGAGCGTCGTGGACGGCTTCGTGGAAACGGCCTGGTTCGACGCGGAGCGCCGCCGCTCGTATGCGACCCGCGGCGACGTGCCCGACCTGGCCGCGACCTTCAAGATCCGGTGCTGGGTAGCCCCGGACGTCGCCGGCGCCAGCCGGCTCGTGGTCGAGGCGGTCTATCGGCCGGTGTACGATCCGTCTCGGCCTGCGCGGGATCTCGAGACGCTGGTGCCGCGGGACCACGAGGGGCACCGCATGGCCACGGCGCTGCTGGAGGAGATGAAGAAGCAGTTCGGCGTGCCGCCGGGCCGGTGAGCCGGCCCGCGGTCGTCAGGACGTCACCCAGCCCCGCACCCACCGCTCCATGCGCTCCAGGTCGAGCGACGCGTCGCGGCACGGCCCGTTCGGGAGCCGCATGGTGAGACCGAGCACCGGGAGCTTGCCCGCCACGTCCCGCAGACCCGTCAACATGTCGCGCTCGCACGCGACGGCCACGACGGCGCGCGGCCGGCGCTCGCGGATCACCCGGCGCGCCAGCTGGCCCCGCGTCGCGACGAAGACCGGGACCTCGTAGCGGCCCGCGATCTCGAGCACCCCGTCCAGCGCCGCCTTCGACAGGCACCGCGGGATCAGCACCAGCAGCTCGCCCTTCCGCACCGTCCGCGCGCGCCGCTCGACCAGGGCGTTGTAGATCACGATCGCCGCGTGCTCCACCCAGTCCCGCCTGCCGAACAGGCGGGCGACGTACGAGGTGAGGTTCATCAGCCGCAGGTAGGGGCCCCGCTCCAGCCATCGTTCCGGCAGGGGCGGCACCTTTCCATAATAGGCCAGCGACAGGACGGCGAGCCACAGCCAGCACGCCGACGCCACCGCCGCGAGCAGACCCCAGAGCACCCCGGGGAGCGCGGGCCACAGCGCGGCGAGCCGCGGCGACAGGAGGTAGATCAGCGCCGCCGCCGCCCCCAGGCCGAGCACCAGGGTCACCGCGGCGAACCGGAAGAACAGGCCCGCCGGCGCCGCGAAGTCCCCGCCGTTGGGCAGCGGCCGCCCGTCCCACTCGTCCCACTCGTGGCCGAGCCGGCGATCGGTTTCGATGTGAATGAGCTGGGCGCGCTGGGGCGGCGCGGGCGGCGCGGGCGGCGCGGGCGCGGAGATGGTCATGAAGGTCGAAGCTTCGTCCCCGCCCCGCGCCGTGTCAAGCGGTGGTGTGCGCCGCGCGCGGTGCGCGGTACCTTTCGCGATGCCACCGCGCACCGTGAGCGCCGTGCTCCCGTTCGTCTCGACCGACCCCCGGATCCGCGCCGCCTACGCCGAAGGTGCCGGCATCTACCGCATCGTGCCGCAGGCCGTGGCGCGGCCCGCGACCGTGGACGACGCGCGCCGGCTGGTCGCGTGGGCGGGCGACACCGGCACACCGCTCATTCCCCGCGGCGCGGGAAGCGGCATGCCCGGCCACAACGTGGGGCGGCGCGTCGTGGTCGACCTGAGCCGGGGATTCCGCGAGCTTGCCATGGATCCGGAGCGGCGACGGGCCCGCGCCGGCGCCTCCGTCACGTGGGCCGAGGTCTCGGCGGCCGCGGGGACGCACGGGCTGCGCCTGCCGCCCGATCCGTCGTCGGGCGCGTTCGCCACGAGCGCCGGCATGGTCCAGACCAACGCCGCCGGCCCCCGGTCCGTGCGGTACGGGAGCGTGCGGCGGTGGGTCGAGGCGATCGAGGTCATCGGCGCCGACGGCGACGTCCGGTGGATCAGGCGGGGAGCGGGGAGCGGGGAGCGGATTGCGCTCGACCAGAACGCGCGAGGGCTCGTGGCGGCGCGCTTCCCGAAGACCCGCAAGAACTCGAGCGGCTACGCGCTCGACGCCTTCGCGGCGTCGGGGGACGAGGTGGACCTGTTCATCGGCGCGGAAGGCACGCTGGGTCTTGTTACGGCGGTCGAGTGGCGGCTGGATCCGATCCCGCCCCACCGGGCGGGCGCCGCGCTGGGATTCCGCGACGTCACGGCGCTCGCCGGCGCGATCCCCTTCCTTCTGTCGCTCAGCCCTTCGGCCGTCGAGCTGCTGGACGCGACGCTCCTCGACCTCATGGCCCCGGTAGGCGCCCACCTGCCGGCCGGGCTCGAGGGGCTCCTGCTGATCGAGTTCGAGCGCCCGTCGGCCGCGGCCGCACGCGGCGCGGTGGGGGACGCGGCGCGCGGGTTGCGGGACCTCACCGCGCACGTCGAAACCGCCGTTGACGGCGAGGCGCTGGAGCGTCTCTGGAAGATCCGGCACCTCGCCTCCCCCGCCCTCGCCCGACTTCCCCCGACGTCCCGCTCGCTGCAGGTGGTGGAGGACGGGTGCGTCCCTGTCGGGCGGCTGGCGGACTACGTGACGGGGCTCCGGACCGCCGCGGCCCGGCGCGGCGTCCGCGTCGCTCTGTTCGGCCATGCCGGCGACGGGCACGTGCACGTGAACGCCCTGCCCGACGTCACCCGGCCCGACTGGCGCGACGGGCTGCTCGGGCTGTACGACGACGTCACGGGCCTGCTGGCGGCGTTGGGCGGGACGCCCAGCGGCGAGCACGGCGACGGCCGGCTGCGTGCCGGCGTGCTCGACCGGTTCTTCGGCGCGGAGGTGGTCGGGATGTTTCGCGCGCTCAAGGGGGCTTACGACCCGCTCTCGCTCTTCAACCCCGGTGTTATTATTCCCGCGGCCGACTGGGCGCCGCTCGCCGACCTGAAGGTCGGGCCCGACGCGGCCGCGATTCCGGACGACATCGCCGCTCGTTTGCGCGACGTGGAACGCAGTGCCGGCTGGGCGACGCCACGACTGTCGCTCGTCACCCCGAACCCCGAGCCCCAGGCCCCGATCCCCTGATGGAGATCTTCCGCGAACCGCGCGTGACGCTCATCGCCCGGCCCCAGTTCGTCGAGCCCGCGCACCTGGCGGTGCAGTGGCAGGGCGACGCGACGGACGGCGAGCGCCTGGCGGAGTACGCGGGGCGCGTCTGCTACATGAGCCAGCACAACCCCGCGCACCGGTCGACGGCCGAGTACCTCGAGACCATCAAGAAGCAGGGCCACGGCTCGGTGCTCGAGCACGCGGTGTACGTGCTGCTGATCGAGGGGATCTCGCGCTCGTGCTCGCACGAGCTGGTGCGGCACCGCGCCGGCTTCGGGTATTCCCAGCTGTCCCAGCGCTACGTGGACGAGTCGCACGCGGCGTTCGTCCTGCCGCCGGCCATCGCGGGCGACGAGGCGCTCGAGGACGCGTGGCGGCGCGAGGTGGACGACGCGCAGGCGGCGTACGTCCGGGCGGTCGCCGCGCTGATGGAGCGGTACGCGTGGATCGTCGACAAGGTCCATCGTCGCAAGATGGCGCGCGAGGCGGCGCGCAGCGTCCTCCCCAACGCGACGGAAGTGAAGATCGTGGCCAGCGGGAACGCGCGCGCGTGGCGCACCATGCTCGAGCTGCGCTGCGGCGAAGGCGCCGAGCTCGAGATCCGCCGGCTGGCCGTCGCGATCCTCCGCGTGCTGCAGCGCGAGGCCGGCGCGCTGTTCTCCGATTTCGAGATCTACACCGCCGACGACCGACAGGAAGCCGCCCGCGTCGCCTACCACAAGGTCTGACGCCCGCCGTCGAAAAAGAATCCGAACTTCCCTATTGCGTATCTCGCCGGAGCTTCTTATTGTGATACTCGACAACGAGTTGTCGAGTGGGCGGACCGCCGACATCGGCGGCCCATTTTTGTAGGAGGAACTCCGAGACCACATGCGAATCGGTCTCGCATACAACGAGAAACCGGACACCACGAGTCTCGACGAGCCTCCAAGTAGTCGCGACGCTTTCGTCGAGTGGGACGATCCCTCCACCATTGCGGCGGTGGAGCGGGCCCTGGGTCTCTTCGGCAGCGTCATCCGCCTCGAAGCCACCGCGCGATTCCCCGACGCGCTCCGCCGCGCGCGCTCCGACCTCGTGTTCAACATGGCCGAGGGGCTGCACGGCGTGAATCGCGAGTCGCACGTGCCCGCGATCTGCGAATTCGCCGGCATCCCGTACACCGGCAGCGACCCCCTGACGCTCGGCTTGGCGCTGCACAAGGCCCGCGCCAAGGAGATTCTCGCGCATCGCGGCGTGCCGACCGCGCCGTTCGCCGTGATCGAGCGCGCCGCCGACCTCGAGCGCGTCACCCTGCCGTACCCGCTGTTCGTCAAGCCGGTCGCGGAGGGATCCGGCAAGGGCATATTCGCCAACAACTTATGCGACCGGCCCGCGGCGCTGCGCGAGCGCGCCACGGACCTGCTCGAGCGCTACGCCCAGCCCGTCCTGGTGGAGTGCTACCTCCCCGGCCCCGAATTCACGGTCGCGGTGCTCGGCAACGGGGGCGAGGCGCGCTGCCTGCCGGTGGTCGGCCTCGACTTCGACACCCTCCCGGCAGACGCCACGCCGGTCTACGGCTACGAGGCGAAGTGGGTGTGGGACACGCCGGACCGGCCGCTCGCGATCTTCTCCTGCCCCGCGCGCGTCCCCGACGCGCTGCGCCGCGAGATCGAGCGCGTGTCGTTAGACGCGTTCCATGCGCTGGCGTGTCGCGATTGGTGCCGCATCGATGTGCGGGTCGATCGGTTCGGGGTCCCGAACGTCGTGGAGCTGAATCCGCTCCCGGGCATCTTGCCCGACCCGGCGGCGAACTCGTGCTTCCCCAAGGCGGCGCGCGCCGCCGGCCTCGCCTACGACGAGCTGATCCAGACGGTGGTCCGCATCGCCTGGCGACGGCTCACCGGGCGCGAGCCCGCCCCCCGGGCGCGGACCCGGCCCGTGCGGGCCGCCGAGGTGCCGGCGTGAAGGTCGTGATCATCCACGACCCCGGCGGGCACGATTGGACCCCGGAAGACATCCGCGGCGTGCTCGACGCGGTGGACGACATCGGGGCGGCGTTCGCGGCGCTGGGCCACGAGGTCCGCAAGGTTCCGGTGCGGCACGACTTCCGGTGGCTCCGGGCCTGCCGCCGGGCGGACCTGGTGTTCAATCTGTGCGAGGGCGTGCACGGCGTCTCGCAGTGGGAAGATCACGTCGTCGCGACGCTCGAGTTCGGCGGGCTTCCCGTCACCGGGTGCGGGGCGTGGACCATCGCCGCATGCCGCCGCAAGCACGCCGCCAACACGCTGCTCGCCCACGCCGGCCTGCCGGTCCCGGCATGGGTCATGGTGCAGGGCCGGATCTCCGACGACTTCCCCCTCCCCGCCATCGTGAAGCCGGCGGCGGAGGACGCCAGCGCGGGGCTGGACCACGGCTCGGTGGTCACCGACCGCAAGACGCTCCGGGCCAAGGTGGCGGCCATGACCGAGCAGTTCGAGGAGGTCATGGTCCAGCAGTACGTCGCCGGACGGGAGTTCAACGTCGCGTTCGTGGGCAGCCGGGTGCTGCCCGTGGCCGAGATCGACTTCTCCGCGATGCCCGAAGGGTCGTGGCCCATCCTCACGTACGCCGCCAAGTGGCACCACGGCTCGCCCGAAGACCTCGGCAGCGTGCCGCTCTGCCCGGCGCCGATCGCCCAGCGCCTGGCCGACCGGCTGGTCCGCACGGCCGAGCTGGCCTGGCGCGCGATGCAGGGCAAGGGCTACGGGCGGGTGGATCTGCGCGTGGACGACGCCGGCCGGCCGTGGGTGCTCGAGGTCAACCCGAACCCCGACCTGACGGACGAGGCCGGTCTGTCGCGCATGGCCAAGGCGGCGGGGTGGGAATACACGGAGCTGGTCCGCCGCATCGCCGAAGTGGCGCTGACCGAATCGCAGGGCCGGAGGGCCGCGCGTGAGCTGCTCGCTCCGTCCCGTCGGCCGCGCGCAGCGCGCGAGGCTTGAGGCGCTCACGCGGGCGACCGGCCTGTTCCGCGAGGCCGAGGTCGCGACCGCGGTCGAGCTGCTGGATGCGGCCCTGGCCGGCGACGGCGACTACCGGTTCGTCGGCGCGTACGCGGAGGACCAGCTGGCGGGGTACGCCTGCTGGGGCCCGACGCCCGGGACCGAGGGAACGGACGACCTCTACTGGATCGTGGTGGACCCGGCATGGCAGGGACGCGGGGTTGGGACGCAGCTGTTACAGGCGGTCGAGCGTCGGCTGCAGGCCGACGGGTGTCGGCTCCTGATCGCGGAGACGTCGTCGCGGGCCGACTACGGCCCGACGCGCGCGTTCTACGAGAAGCGCGGCTTCACCAGGGCCGCGGTGATCCCGGGATACTACGCGCCCGGTGACGATCTGGTGATCTATCTCAAGGACGTGAGGGATGGAGACCTGGCAAGAACTGCTTCGTAAGAAAGGCATCGCTTCGCTGGAGCAGCTCGCGGCGCGGTTTGGGGACGAGCACCTCCCCGAACTCGAGCGCCTGCGCCAGGCGGTCGAGAACTTCGAGTTCCGCATCTCGCCCGCCATGGTCGACCTCATTCGCTCGCCCGACGATCCGATCTGGCGGCAATACGTCCCGACGGTCCAGGAGCTCGAGGTCCGGGACGGCATAGTCGATTCGCTCAACGAGGACGCCGACTCGCCGGTCCCGAACATCACGCACCGCTACCCCGACCGGGCGCTGTTCCTCGTGTCGCCCGTGTGCGCCTCGTACTGCCGGTTCTGCACGCGGCGGCGCAAGGTCGGCGATCCCGAGAAGATCCCCATGTCCCAGCTGGAGTCGGGGTTTCGCTACCTCGAGGAGCACAGCGAGATCCGCGACGTGATCCTCTCCGGCGGCGATCCCCTGCTCCTGTCCGACCGGCGGGTGGACGACATCTGCCGGCGCCTGCGGGCCATCCGGCACCTGGAGATCATCCGGATCGGCAGCCGCATCCCCTGCCACCTGCCCGAGCGGATCACCCCGGAGCTGTGCGCGATCCTGCGCAAGCACCACCCGCTGTACATCAACACCCACTTCAACCACCCCGACGAGCTGACGCCGGCGGCGGTGAAGGCGCTGGGCATGCTGGCCGACGCGGGGGTGCCGCTCGGCTGCCAGACCGTTCTGCTCAAGGGCGTGAACGACGATCCCGACGTGATGAAGGAGCTGATGCAGCGGCTCCTGGCCGCCCGGGTCCGCCCCTACTACATCTATATGTGCGACCAGGTGGCGGGCGCCGAGCACTTCCGCACGACGGTCGAGAAGGGGCTGGAGATCATCCAGGCCCTGCGCGGCTGGACCTCGGGGCTGGCGGTGCCGCACTTCGTGATCGACGCGCCCGGCGGCGGGGGCAAGATCCCCCTGCTCCCCGAGTACGTCGTGAAGCTGACCGACCGCGAGGTGGTCCTGCGCAATTACGCGGGCAAGGTCTACCGCTACAAGCAGCCCAGGAAGGAGCCGACGCGGAAGAAGCTGCCCGTGCTCGAGCCGGTCCTGGTCGGGTAGCCGCGGTCGCGGCTTGACGGCCCGTCCGGGGTCTGTATATTTATGCCTGTCGCTGTATAGAAATACCGTCCCGGACGCGAAGGACCCGACCATGCCCGCACGCTGCGCCCTGACGCTGCCGCTCAATTCCACTACGGCTCCTCACGGGAGCGGCGGGGCGCCTTAGGCGTGCGGACCAGACGCCAGACCACCCCCAAGCCCGCTCCCCAACCGGAGCGGGCTTTTCGCTTGGTGCCGCCCCCCGACCTGGAGCGCGATGCCTGCGGCGTGGGCTTCGTCGCGCACGCCTCGGGCGCCCCATCCAACGCGGTGCTGCGCCGGGCCCTCACGGCC
>JBOHSV010000297.1:0-10656 GCA_050921735.1 Gemmatimonadales bacterium
CTGGGGTTCGGCGCACCCGAATGGGGGCGCGTGGCGGCGGTGTTCGTGTTCTTCGTGTTCGCGGCGATCTTCTGGGCGGCCTACGAGCAGGCGGCGTCCACCCTGAACCTGTTCGCGGATGAGAACGTGGATCGCCGCGTGCTGGGGTGGACGGTCCCCACGAGTTGGTTCGTGTCGATCCAGGCGTTGTTCGTGATTCTGCTTTCGGGGGCGTTCGCCTGGCTGTGGGTGCGCCTGGGCCCGCGGGAGCCCTCGACGCCCACCAAGTTCGCGCTCGGCCTGGTCTTGGCCGGCGTCTCGTTCGTGTTGCTCCTGCCGGCCGGCGCGATGGCCCAGCGCGGCCTGCTGGTGGGCCCGCTGTGGCTCGTGGTGGCGTACTTCCTGCAGGTGGTGGGCGAGCTTTGCCTGAGCCCCGTGGGAAACAGCGTGGTCACGAAGCTCGCGCCGCCCAGGATCGTCGGGATGATGATGGGCGTCTGGTTTCTCGCGATCGCGGCCGGCAACAAGCTGGCCGGATGGGTGGCTGGCCTATCGGCCTCGGTGCCGGTCACGACGATTTTCAGCGGAATCGCCGTGGTGACGATCGGGGCGGCCCTGATCCTGTTCCTGCTCATCAAGCCCGTCCGCCGGCTGATGGGCGGCGTGCACTGATTTCATGGCAGGCGCGGCTACGGCCTCTGCCCCACGTCGGCCGCCGCCACCGCCGCGAGAATCTCCATCCCGCGGAACAGGTTCCCCAGCCGCACGTTCTCGTTCTCGGCGTGCTGGTTGTTGTCGTGGTTCACCGTGGGGACGAGCACGAGCGGCGCCCCCAGGCGATCGGTGAACACGTATGCCGGCACGCTCCCCCCGAGCACGGGGGTGACGACGGGCTCGCCCAGGCCGGCGGCCGCGAGCGCCGCGACCACCGCGCGCGCCGCGGGATGGTCCAGCGGCGTCCGCGCGGCCGGGTAACCCGCGTCGGCCTCGACCCGCACCAGGCGCGGCGTGTTCACCCGCGTCGCCGAATCGGGCTCGGCGCGCACCACGCGATACCCCTCGCGCTCGACGTGCCGCACGAGCTTCGCGACCTGGCGCGCCGGGTCGTTGCCCGGGGCGAGCCGCAGGTCGAGCTCCGCCACCGCCACGTCCGGCACCAGCGTCCGGACCGCCGCCCCCGTGAATAGACTCCGCAGCCCCCGCACATTGAGGGACGGACGCATGACCAGCTCGAGCCGCGAGCGGCCGCCGCCGTCGGTCGAGCCGAGCTGGAACTGGAGGCGCTGGGCCTCGTCGTCGTGCGGGTACGCCGCGATCGCCGCCCGCTCCGCCGCACCCGGCGGCACGACGTCGTCCTCCCAGCCGTTCACCAGCACCGCGCCGTCCGGACCCTTCATGCCGGCGAGGAGCTGCGCGAGCCGCATCGCGGGATTGGGCGCCCAGTTCCCGTAGTGGCCCGAGTGCAGGGGGCGGAGAGGCCCGTAGAGCGTCAGCCGCACCGTGACGATCCCCCGCACACCGAACACGGCCGTCGGCCGGTTGGACGGATGGATCGGGCCGTCCGCAATGACGACCAGGTCGGCACGCAGCCGCGCGCGGTGCCGCCGGACGGCGTCGGCGATGAAGCTCGATCCGGCCTCCTCGTCGCCCTCGAACAGAAACTTGAGCCGGTTGGGCGGCGCGATGCCGGCGGCCCGCCACGCGTCGAGTACGGCGAGCAGCGCGACGATCGGGGCCTTGTCGTCGCTCGCCGAGCGCGCGTACACCCGCCACTCGTCCGGCACCCGCTCCCCGGCCGCCGGCCAGCGCGTGATCTCCGCACCGCCCGCCTCGAGCGCCGCCGTGAACAGCGCGGGACGCCACGGGTCGCCCGTCACCCAGCGGGCGGCGTCCGCCGGCTGGCCGTCGTAGTGGCAGTAGAACAGGACCGTGGGCCGGGCGGAGTCGCCCAGCTCGCCGTACACCAGCGGCGGGCCGCCCGTCTCGAGCAGGCGGGCGCGCACGCCGCGCCGCTCCAGCAGCGTGACCAGGGCGGCCGCGTTGCGGCGAATGTTGGCGGAGTCGGCGGCGACGTTCGGGATGGCGAGCAGCTCCGCCAGCTCCCGGAGAATCGTCGCTTCGTGCCGTTCGCGGTATGCGCGCACGGCGCCGACGGGGTCCTGCGCCGAGGCGCCGGCTGGGGCGGCGAGCGCCGCCAGCAGGCCCGCGGCGGCGGCGGGTCGCAAGAGTGATGGCATGCGCACAATGATGCCTCTATATTGGGGCACTTCACCAGGGAGGTGCGCCGTGCTCCGGAAGCTCGCCGCCGCGGTGCTGGTCGTCGGCCTGGCTCTTCCCTACGGGTGCGACGTCCGCCCCGTGGCCGTCTTGTGGGGCGGGGGGGACGGACCCGCCACGAGCCTGTTCGTCGCCGTCCCCGTCCTGCTCGTGCTGGCCTACGCGCTGCACGCGTTCGTGCCCGTGATCGCCCGGTTCCACGAGCGCAACGGGCCGGCGCTGCACGGCCTGTTCCGCGCCGTGTACTTCATGCTCGCGGGTGGCCTGCTGTTCATGTCGTTGTCCGACGAGCCGGATGCCTGGCCGGTGTGGGGCGCGGCGCTGGTCGCCACGATGGCGCTGCTGTACTGGCAGCAACAGCGCGGGACCAAGGCGGCCCGCCTGCCCCTGCTACTCCTGACGATCGTCGGGCTCGCGACGGTCTTCTACTTCGGCAGCCTGGTGGACACGGGGGACCTGCGGGTCGGCGGATGGGTGTTGACGGCGGGCTGGCTGGGTGCCGTGGTGGAGGAGGTCCGTCGGCTGCGCGGCGCCCAGAAGGTGACGCACGGGGGCTGATCAGGGGACCGCCATCGGCTCCTCCGCGAAATGACAGGCGGCGAAGTGGCCGGCGGCGGTCTCGCGCAACCGCGGCGTCTCCGAGCGGCAGCGCGCGCTCTTCTTGGGATGCGGGCAGCGCGGATGGAACGGGCATCCGGCGGGCGGGCGCGCCGGGGACGGGACGTCGCCGGCCAGGACGATGCGCTCGCGCCGGGCGTGGGGATCCGGGACCGGGACGGCCGACAGCAGGGCGGTGGTGTACGGATGCCGCGGCGCGTGGTACAGCTGGGCGGCGGGGGCGCGCTCCACGATCCGGCCGAGGTACATCACGGCGACCGCCTCCGCGACGTGCCGCACGACGGCCAGGTCGTGCGCAATGAAGAGCATGGCGAGCCGGCGCTTCCGGCGCAGGTCGTCGAGCAGGTTCAACACCTGCGCCTGGACGGAGACGTCGAGCGCCGAGACGGGTTCGTCGCACACGAGCAGCTCGGGTCCGACGGACAGCGCCCGGGCGATGCCGACCCGCTGCCGCTGGCCGCCCGACAGCTCGTGCGGGTAGGCACCGGCGACGGCCGGGTCGAGCCCCACTTCCTCGAGGAGCCGCGTGACGCGATCGGCCAGCTCGGCTCTGGGCGCGAGGCGGTGGATTTCCAGCGGCTCGCGCAGGGTCTGGCCGGCCGTCATCCGCGGATTGAGCGAGCCGTACGGGTCCTGGAACACGATCTGGAGGCGGCGCCGCAACCCCCGCAGGCGCTCGCCGTCCAGCGCGAGCAGGTTCTCGCCTTCGAACAGCACCTCGCCCGCTGTGGGCTCGGTCAGGCGCAAGATGACGCGGGCCAGGGTGGTCTTGCCGCACCCCGACTCGCCGACGAGGCCCAGCGCCTGCCCGCGCTCGAGCGCGAACGAGACGCCGTCCACCGCGCCCACCGTGGCGCGCGGCCGGCCCAGGCCGAAGAACCGGCGCTCTCCGGGGAAGTGCTTGACGACGTTGCGGACCTCGAGCAGGGCGCTCATGGCCGGGCGGTGCGGCGCTGCGGCTCTTCCAGGAGCCAGCACCGGGCCTCGTGGCCGCCCGCGTCCGCCAGCAGCGGCGGCTCGGCGACCGTGCACTTCTCCCAGGCGTAGGGGCACCGGGGGTGAAAGCGGCAGCCCACGGGCCACGCCGTGGCGGCCGGCACCTGTCCGGGAATGCCCTGGAGGCGCTCGCGCGCCGCGTCCAGGCGCGGCACCGAGGCGAGCAGTCCCTCCGTGTACGGATGGAGTGGCCGGGCGAACAGCTCCGTCGTGGCCGCGCTCTCGACCACCTGTCCGCCGTACATCACCAGCACCCGGTCGGCGTGCCCCGCCACCACCCCCAGATCGTGGGTGATGAGGATGACCGCCATCCCCAGCTCGCGCTGCAGCCGGTCCAGGAGCTCGAGGATCTGCGCCTGGATCGTCACATCGAGCGCCGTCGTCGGCTCGTCGGCGATCAGGATGGCCGGACGGCACACCAGCGCCATCGCGATCATGGAGCGCTGGCGCATCCCGCCGCTCAGCTGGTGCGGATAGGCATCCACGCGCTCCTCGGCGTCCGGGATGCCGACGAGGCGGAGCATCTCGACCGCCGTCGCGCGCGCGGCCGCGGCGCCCAGCCCCTGGTGCACGATGGCCACCTCCCCGACCTGGTCGCCCACGGTGAGGACGGGGTTGAGGGAGGTCAGGGGCTCCTGAAACACGAGCGCGATGCGATTGCCGCGGATGGCCCGCAGGGCCGGCGGCGCCAGCGCCAGCAGGTTCCGCCCGGCGAACTCGACCACGGAGCCCGGCCGGATCAGTCCCGGTGGCTCGGCCACGAGGCGCAGCAGGGAGAGCGCGGTCACGGTCTTGCCGCACCCCGATTCGCCCACGATGCCCAGCGTCTCGCCGGCGTGCAGGTCGAACGAGACGCCGTCGACGGCGCGCGCGAGGCCGCGGCCCTGCTCGGACACGAAAAACGTCCGGAGGTCCTGGACCCGGAGCAGGGGCGCGGTCACACGGGCTCCCGCCGCGGGTCGAGCGCGTCGCGCAGGGCGTCGGCGACCGCATTGAGCGCCATGACGACGAGCGCGATGGCGAGACCCGGCCACACCGCGGTCCACGGGGCGGTCATGAAGTAGTCGGCGCCGTCACGAATCATGGTGCCCCAGCTGGCCGTCGGAGGGCGCACCCCGACGCCCAGGAACGACAGGCCGGCTTCGAGCAGGAGGACGTGCCCGACGGCGAGGGCGGCGGAGACGACGATCGGCGCGGCGACGTTGGGCAGGACGTGGTGCGCGATCACGCGCGCGGGCCCCGCGCCCAGCAGCCGCGCGGCGTCCACGAACGCCCGCTCGCGCACGCTCAGCACTTCGGCCCGCACCAGCCGGCTGGTGCCGAACCAGCTCGTGAGCCCGATGAAGACGACCAGCAGGGGCAGCGGCAACCCGTCCCACACGGCCACGAGCATCAACAGCACCAGGATGCGCGGCAGGGCGAGCCCGACATCGACGACCCGCATGAGCACCGCGTCCACCCGGCGCCGGTAGTATCCGGCGGCCGCGCCGACCGCGGTTCCGACGGTGACCGCGAGCAGCGCTCCCAGCGCGCCCGTCGCGAGCGAGACCCGGCCGCCGCAGGCCAGGCGACTCAAGAGGTCGCGGCTGAGCGGGTCGGTCCCGAGCGGGTGCTGCCACGAGGGTCCCTGATTTCGCAGCGCGACGATGTCGAGCGGCACGTTGCACGGGTAGGGGGCGACCACCGGGGCCGCGAGCGCCACGGTGGTGAAGAACGCCAGCACGCCGATCGCCAGCGCCGCCGGTGGATGGCCCAGGAACCGCCGGCCGGCCGCGGTGCGCCGCCCGCGCCGGCGCAGCCCCTGTGCCGTGGCCCAGGCGATCCCGAGTGCCCCGAGCAGCGCGAGGGCGACGCGTAGACTCACGATGTCCGGACCCGGATTCGCGGGTCGGCGGCGGCATAGAGGACATCGGCCAGCAGGCTGCCGAGGACCACCAGGACGGCGGACGCGAGGACGCTCGCCGTCACCAGGGGGTAGTCGCGCTGGAAGATCGCGTCGGCGGCGAGCCGTCCCATCCCCGGCCAGCTGAAGACGGTTTCCGTCAGCACCGCGCCGGTGAGCAGAAACGGCAACGCCATGCCGAACAGCGTGATGGTGGGGAGCAGGGCGTTGCGCAGCGCGTGGCGCAGGACCACGCGGCGCTCGCTCGCCCCCTTGGCCCGGGCGGTGCGCACGAAGTCCTGGCTCAGGGCCTCGAGCAGGGCGGCCCGCTGGTAGCGGGCGGTGCCGGCCGCGCCCACGAGGCCCAGGGTGAGGCCGGGCAGGACGAGGTGCCACGCCACGTCCGCGGCGCGCGCGAGCCACGGGGTCGAGGGCCCCAGCTCGGGGCTGATCATCCCGCCGCCGGGAAACCAGCCGAGCCACTCCGAAAACACGAGCAGCACGCCGAGGCCAAGCCAGAAGGTGGGGACGGAGTACAGGAACAGGGTCGCCTGGCTCACGCCTACGTCGCCCCATTGGCCGCGCCGCCTGGCCTGAAACACCCCGAGGGCGACGCCCAACAGGAAATCGATCGCGAGCGCCGCGCCCGCCAGCAGCAGCGTATTCGGGATGGCGTCCGCCAGCGCGCGCGCGACCGGCCGGCGCTGGAGCCAGGACTCGCCCAGATCGCCCCGGCCGACGTTGGCGAGGTACTTGAGGTAGCGGACGTGGATCGGCTGGTCGAGCCCAAACCGCTCCTCGAGGGCCCGCCGGACCTCCGGGTCCATGGGGCGATCGGACCCCGGCACGACCAGCATGCCGGGGGCGAGTTGCAGGAGCGCGAAAGTGAGGCTGACGACCGCGAAGACGATGGCGATCGAGGCGGCGAGCCGCCGCGCGAGCCACGCCCCCACCTAGCGCTCCACGCGGTCCCGTTCGATCAGCCGGTCAGGAGGGATGCGCCACGTCCGCACGTACGTCCACCAGGCGTCGGGACGAACCCGCACGTCCGCCACGCGGGCATGCACGGCGGCGATGTTGTCCGGCGCGAACAGCCAGATTCCGGGAACGTCGTCGTTGAGACGCCGCAGGGCCGACGTCCACACCCAGCGGCGCTGGGCCGGACGGGCGACGGCGGCCCGGCGCACGAGATCGTCGAACTCGGCATCGGCGTAGCGGCCGTAGTTGGACCGGCCGATCCCCGCCGAGGTCCACGTCTGGGTCACGCTCGAGGCGGGCGAGGGGTCGGTCTGCCACGAGACCAGCGCGGCGTCGAAGCGACCCGACGTGCCGCGCTCCACCAGGATCGCGGGCTCGAACTCGTCGATCTGGACGTCGACCCCCAGCGGGCGGTACTGCGCCTGGAGCAGCTGGGCGTACTGGCGGCGGATGCCGCTCGTCGTGGGCACCATGAGGCGGAACGCGAGGGTCACGCCGTCCTTGTCGCGCACGCCGTCTCCGTCGCTGTCGCGCCAGCCCCGGCGCGCGAGCAGGGCCGCGGCGCGCTCGGCGTTGTACGGCGGCGCCGGAACGTTGAGCTCCCACAGCCACCACATCTGCGGCATCGGGCCGGACGGCACCTTCGCGAGGTCGCCCAGGACGCTCTGCAGGAGCCGCCCGCGATCCGTGGCCAGCGCCAGCGCCAGGCGGACGTCGCGGTCGCCGAACAGGGGGTGCGGCTGCGCCGTGTCGCCGTTCGCCCGGAGGTTGAAGGCGAGATAGGTGTAAATGGCGCTCGCGAACGGATACGTCTTGAGATGGGGCGCGGCGGCCACGCGCCGCACGTTCTCGGGCGGCCCCAGGAACTCGAGCGCGTCGGCCTCACCGGCGACCAGCTGGCTGACGGCGGCCTGGAGATCGGGCACGAAGCGCCAGATGAGCCGCCGGATGTGCGGCCGCCCGAGAAAGAACGTCGAGTCCGCGGCGAGCTCCAGCTGCGCGCCGGACCGCCACTCCACGAACCGGTAGGGTCCGTTCCCGATGGGCTGGCGGCCGAACTCGGCCGTGGCCCAGCGGTCGTACGGCACCGTGTGCAGCAAGTGGGCGGGGAGCACGCGCATGTGATACACGGCGTCGTAGAACATCTCCGAATGGCGCCGGCGAAACCGGAACACCGCCGTGAGCGAGTCCCGCGCGATCACGCTGCCGATATCCTGGAGCACCCCCCGGAAGGGGGAGTTCACGGCCGGATCCGTGTAGGCCGCGAACGTGAACGCGACGTCGCCGGCGGTCACGGGGCGGCCGTCGTGCCATCGCGCGCGCGGGTCGAGGCGGAACGCGAGGGTGAGGGAGTCCTCCCATTCCCAGCTCCGGGCGAGCAGCGGCTCGAAGCCGTCGTCGCCGTAGGTGTTGAGCGCGGGCCCGACGTCCGCGAGCTTGAGGAAGATCTGGTCGTAGATGTCGCGGGAGAGCGTCATCTCGGTGACGGGCGGCAGCAGAATGTCCGGCTCCCGGGCGGCGGCGAAGACGAGCGTGCCGCAGTACTCACCGGCGCATTCGGGCGGACGCTCGCAGGCCGCGGCGGTCGCGGCGAGCGCCAGGACGACGGCGTGGACGGGGAGCCGGCGAGGGGGGACGGCGGTCCAGGATCGCATGCAGCTTAAGATTTCATCGGACCGCTAGCGGCGCCAGGTCCAATCCGGGTCGGAAAAATGGGGGGACAGGGGCGGGCGGGGGCGGACGGAGGCGGACGGGGTCCACGGCCCGCCCCAGGTCGAGGTGATCGCGGCGACCACCTCGTCGAACGTCACCGGGTGGCCGAGCACCCGGCGGAGCGTCGTCGCGTGGCCGTTGGCCGACGGCTGACGGCTGACGGCGCGCACGGTTTCCTGAGATCCCTCGAGCAGGATCGAGCCGTGTTGGAGTAAGACCGTGCCCTGGCGCAGCTGCGCGGAGCCGACGAGCTTGCGCCCGTCCACCAGCACCTCGCCACCGGCGGCCGCGGCGAAGCAGGCACCGGGGTGGATGGGGGGGCGGGGGGCCGGGCGGTCGGGGGCGAGGTGCGCGTCGGCGCCCAGGGACCGCAGCGCTGCGGCGAGGCGTTCATGGATGAGTCGATACGCGTTGCGCAGGGAGCCGAATCGGTCGACCGGGGCCGCGACGGCATAGGTGACTTCGTGCTCGTGCCACACGGCGCGGCCGCCCGTGGGGCGCCGCACGACGTCGAGTCCCAGCCGCTCGATCGCCGACCGGTCGTAGCGGGCGCGCGCGGATTCGTTCCGGCCCAGCGACAGGCACGGCGGGTCCCAGCGGTACAGCCGCAGCCACGCGGTCCCCGTGCGCTGCGCCTCGTCGAGCAGCGCGCAGTCCAGCGCCATGTTGTCGGCTCCGGCCCGGCCGACGGGCTCGAGCAGGACGCGCCAGTTCACACCGCCGCGTACGCCTCCACCGGTGGGCACACGCACATGAGGTGCCGGTCGCCGTAGGCCGAATCGAGCCGGCCCACCGGGGGCCAGACCTTGTGCTCGCGCGTCGCCGGGTGCGGAAAGGCGGCCCGCTCGCGCGAGTAGGGCCGGTTCCAGTCGTCGGCGAGCAGGTCCGCCAGACAGTGCGGCGCGTTCTTCAGCAGGTTGTCCTCCCGCCCCGCGGCGCCCCGCTCGATCTCGCCAATCTCCTGCCGGATCGCGATCATCGCGTCGCAGAACCGGTCGAGCTCGGCCTTGGGCTCGCTCTCGGTGGGCTCCACCATCAGCGTGCCGGTCACGGGGAACGACACCGTGGGTGGGTGGAACCCGTAGTCGATCAGCCGCTTGGCGACGTCTTCCACGTCCACGCCCGCCGATGCCTTGAACGGCCGCGTGTCGAGAATGCACTCGTGCGCCACGCGCTCGCCGGCGCCGGCGTACAGCAGCTCGTAGTGGCCCGCCAGGCGTCGGGCGACGTAGTTGGCGCTCAGGATGGCGACCTTCGTCGCGTGCGTGAGGCCGTCGGGCCCCATCATCGCGATATAGGCCCACGAGATCGGCAGAATGGACGGGCTGCCCCACGGCGCGGCCGCCACGGTCCCGGCGGCCGGCGTGACGCCGGGCTCCACGACGGGGTGACCCGGCAAGAAGGGGGCGAGATGCGCCGCCACGCCGATCGGCCCCATGCCCGGGCCGCCGCCGCCGTGCGGGATGCAGAAGGTCTTGTGGAGGTTCAGGTGTCCCACGTCCGCCCCGATGTCGCCGGGCCGGCACAGGCCGACCATCGCGTTCATGTTGGCGCCGTCCACGTACACCTGCCCGCCGTGCTCGTGCACGATGCGGCACACGTCGCGGATACCCGGCTCGAAGACGCCGTGCGTCGAGGGATACGTCACCATGAGCGCGCCGAGCGTGTCGCGGTGCGCCGCGGCCTTCGCCCGCAGGTCGGCGAGGTCGATGTTCCCCTGGGGGTCCGTCTGCACCACGACGACGCCGAATCCGGCCAGGACGGCGCTCGCCGGATTGGTGCCGTGCGCGGATTGGGGGATCAGGCACGTGGTCCGCTGGGGCTCACCGCGCGAGCGGTGATAGGCGCGGATCGCGAGCAGGCCGGCGAACTCGCCCTGCGAGCCCGCGTTCGGCTGGAGCGACACGCGGGCGAATCCCGTGATCTCGGCCAGCCAGGCCTCGAGGTCGGCGAACAGGGCCGCGTATCCGGCCGCCTGCGCCGGCGGGGCGAACGGATGCAGGCGGGCGAACTCGGCCCAGGTGATGGGCTCCATCTCCGTCGTGGCGTTGAGCTTCATGGTGCACGAGCCGAGCGGGATCATCGCCGCCGTGAGCGAGAGATCGCGGTCCTCCAGACGCTTGAGGTACCGCAGCATCGCCGTCTCGGAGTGATGAGTGGTGAAGACGGGGTGCGTGAGGTACGGCGACGTCCGGGTGAGCGCCGGCGGGATG
>JBOHSV010000298.1:0-2568 GCA_050921735.1 Gemmatimonadales bacterium
ACGCGGAAGACCTCGTGGCCTGGATGGGCGTGCCGCCCCTGGACGCGACGGCCGTGCGGCGCAGCGGCGCCGAGGCGCTGCTGGCGCTGAGGGAATGGAGCGGCGGGGTGGAGCCCGTGACCAATCCCGCGACGCGGGAACCCGCGTACGGCCGCCCGGCCGAGGCCCAGGTGAAGTGGGAGGCCCGCCACGGACGCCCCCTGCCGGATCCGACCGGCGCGGCCGGCTGACGTCGCCGCCGTCACCACGATCGAGCGGGCCAGCTTCGCCGACGCGTGGTCGGCGCGCGACTTTCGGGATGCGCTGGGCGCCGGCATCGTGTTCGCCGTCGCCGCGGCCGCGGACGGCACGGTGGCGGGCTACGTCATCGCCCGGCACGCGGCCGACGAGGGCGAGATTCTCAATCTCGCGGTCGCCCCGACGCACCGCGGCGCGGGGATCGGCCGGGCCCTGGTGGAGCGGGCGCTCGCCGTCCTCGCCGATCGGGGGACCGCCACGGTGTTTCTCGAGGTGCGCGAGTCGAATGCGGTGGCGCGGCGCCTGTACGCCCGGTTAGGGTTCCAGGAGGTGGGGCGCCGGGTCCGGTACTACCGGCGCCCGGCGGAGGACGCGGTGGTGTTGCGAACTGCCATTCCCGGGGTCGGGGGCGATGCGTAACTATAGCCCAAGCGGCGTATCTTTGATTGACAGAATAACTTGCGAGCCATATACTGTGGGCCATCCTTGGCCCCCCCGCCTTACGTCTGGAGGTCGCCTGTGAGCCGGAGCCTGAACAAAGCGATGCTGATCGGGAATCTGGGGGCCGATCCCGAGGTGCGGACCACCAACAGCGGCGCCAAGGTCGCCAACTTCTCCCTCGCCACCAACCGCCAGTGGACGTCGGCCGGCGGGGAGAAGCAGGAGAAAACCGAATGGCACCGCGTGATCTGCTGGAACAACAAGGGAGCCCAGCTGGCCGACGTCGCCGAGAAGTTCCTCAAGAAGGGCGACCGGGTGTACGTGGAGGGGCGGATCGAGTACCGCACCTGGGAAGACCGGGAGAAGCAGACGCGCTACGTCACCGAAATCATCGCGCGGGAAGTGATCATGCTGACGCCCAGGGGTGGCGGGGAGGGTGGTGGCGATCTGGCCCCGGCCCGCGCGGCGGCGAAGGTGGCGCCGGAGGGAGGGGGCAAGGCGGACTCGCTCGACGCGTTCCCGGAGGCGCTGGATGAAGAGGACGACGATCTGCCGTTCTAGCCGGCCGATCCTCGTTGTTCTGACGGCCCTGCTGCTCCGGCCCCCGGCGTCACTCGCGCAGGATACCGCGCGGGTGGCGCCGGACACGGTGCCGCCCGAGGCGACGCCCGTCGCGCTCGGACAGTTGCCCGCCACGCACACCGTGGTCGAGGGAGAGACCCTCTGGGAAATCGCCTCGATGTACTTCGGCGACCCCATGCTGTGGCCCGAGATCTACCGGCTCAACACGGCGGTGGTGGAGGACCCTCACTGGATCTATCCCGGCGAGGTGCTGGTGCTGGCGCCCCAGGCGCGGGTCATCGCCCAGGGACCGGCCGACACGGCCGTCGCCGGGCCCGACCAGCCCGGTGCCGATACGGTGCGCGCGCTGCCGGGGGCGGCCGACACCGTGGTGGCGGAGGAGATGGATACGGGCATGGTGGTCGTGGTCGAGCCGCCGCCGGAAGCGCCCATCGCGGGCTACGAGACCATCTTCGACCGCCGGCAATCGCGCGCGGAGGAGGTGCGGCGGATCCTGCGGGCGTACGCGGAGCAGCCGTACCGCCCCGTGCGGGCCGGCGAGTTCTACGCGGCGGGGTTCCTCACCGAGGGGGAGCGACTCCCGTGGGGCCGCGTCCTGGGGAACACGGAGCGGCCGGCCATCCGGCGCCTCACGCCACAGTCGTCGGCCACGACGTACGACGAGATCGCGTTCGAGCCGCCGGGGGGCGCGTCGTACCACGTGGGCGATTCCGTGCTGATCGCGCGCCTGGACCGCTCGCTGGCGGGGTGGGGCGAAGTGGTGGTGCCGCACGGCGTGGTGCGCGTCACCGAGGTGCAGGAGCGGCAGGTGCTGGCCCAGGTCATCATGCAGTTCGCGCGGATCCGCAACGGGCACCTGACGCTGCCGCTCGAGCCGTTCCGCGACCCCGGCGAGGTGCGCCCCACGCCCGTGCAGCAGGGGCTCGAGGGCCGGGTGGTGGCCCCGCGCGACCTGCACACGCTCGTGCAGCAACAGCAGTTTCTGTTCGTCGACCGGGGGCGCGCCGAGGGCGTCGTGCCGGGCGACGTCTTCGAGGTGTATCGGCCGGCGGTGGGCGACCCGGGGACCGCGTCGGAGCAGGTGCTGGCCGCGCTGCTGGTCGTGCACACCCGGGAGCATTCGGCCACGGGCCTCGTGATCGGGGTGACTCACCCCAACGTCGTGCCCGGCATGCCGGTTCGCCTCGTGAAGAAGATGCCCTCCTGAGCGCCCCCCGCCCCCGCCCGCCGGCGGGGGGCCCCCGGCAGTGATCGTCACGCTCCATCTCATCGCGCTCGCGTGCTACGGCGTCGCCACCGCGTGTGCGC
>JBOHSV010000299.1:0-3611 GCA_050921735.1 Gemmatimonadales bacterium
TGCGGCGGGCGCTCGACGCGGGCGCCACGCCGGCCGATCTGGCGACCGGCGCCGCGGCCCTGCGTGGTGCCGAGACGCTCTCGGCGGCGGGGCGGACGTCCGTGGCGATGGTCGGGCTGGCCACGGCGGCGTCGCTCTGGGCGGAAGCCGAGCGCGCGACGCGGGCCCGCGCGGCGCGCGACACGGCGCTCCCGCGGGGGGAGCCTCCACCTGCGGCACTGCCGGCCGCCGCGCCGCCTGCCGCCGACGCGCGCTCCCAGATCGACCGCGTGATCGCCGAGTACGCGCGCGCGCTCGAGTCACTCGACCTGGGGCAGGTGCGACGGGTCCATCCCGGCCTGACGGCGGAGCAACAACAAGGGTGGCGCGACTTCTTCAACTCGGTGCGCCGGCTTCGCGCCACCCTGACTGTCACGGCCGCGAACGTGGCCGGCGCCAGGGCCGAGGTGACCGTCACCGGTGTCTACGAGTACGAGAACGCCGCCACCGGTCGGACCGAGCGGCGCCCGGCGACGTTCGCCGCGACCCTGGTCAACGAATCCGGCGGCTGGCGGCTGAGCGCCATCCGCTAGCCCGGCCTCGGCTCAGAAGTCGTACTCCAATCCCGCCGTCCACAGCACGTTGGGCCGCAGTCCCCCGCGGTTCAGCGGCCAGAGTGTGTTGGTGACGATCGTGATCCCGGAGCCGGTGACGAACTTGAATCCGAACGACGCGTTGAGTAGATCGTCGCGCCGGTTCGGGAGGTTCGTGGGCTCGACCGTGCGCCGGAACGGTACCTCATAGGTCACCGGCCCCGGCAGGCGCAGCCTGTTCTCTCCGATTTGAAGTTCCGAGACGAGATCCACGGCCAGCGTGGCCCAGGGCGCCATCAGGTGATCGAATCCGACCGTGGCGAGCACGGCGTTGTTCAGCGAATCGGTGCCGCGGAGCAGGAAGCCCACGTTGGCGTGCGGCGAGAAGGCGCCGAACCGGGCGGAGAGGATCCCGAGACCCCGCGCGGCCACGTGGCCCGATCCCAGGAGATCGTCCGCGCTGCCGGTGGGGAACCGGGCGTCGGCGAGCAGCGCGAACGCGGTGCGCTCCGACTGCATGAGGTTGACCTTCACGCGGGCGGCGACGTCACCGATGCCGGTCGCGGAGCCGGCCACCGAGCGGGAGGTGGAGAGCTGCGGGTTGCTCGGCGTGCCGCCGAAAAAGTGGGCGGCGGTCGACTCGGCGAACGAGATGATCTGCGCTTCGCTCGTGCCGCTCAACGAGGTGGAGACCACCGGCAGCACTACGCCGATGTCTACCCGATCGAGCAGCCCGACGCTCACAAAGAATGAGGTGACGGTGACGTCGAGGTCGAGCGCCAGGCGGAGCGTGATGACGTCGTTTTCCAGCCGCGGGACGCCGAAGGGCGCGCAATCCCGGCCCTCGATCGCGTCGCACTCGGGCGAGTCCACATTCTGATGAATGAAGTTCAAACGGATGTCGCTCAGGCTGATCCCTTTCAACGTCGCGAAGTGCAGGCGGTTCATGTTGGCGCCCACCAGCACCCGGCCGCGGCCGAGCGTCAGGGCGCGGTCGGCGAACACGGGACCGGGCGAGACCGACGTCCGGACCGGGGCGCCCCCTTCGAAGCTGAACGTCGCGCCGCCGCTCGTGGCGCTCACGGGAATGGCCGCGACGTTGCTGGCGATGGCATTGCTGATGAACGCGATGAGCAGGCCGTTCTGCGTGCTCGCCGACGTGATGAAGTGGTTCTCGTGCACCCCGGTCCCGCCGAGGAACAGGGGCTGCTCGCCGGGGGCAAAAATGAACAGCTCGGAGATCTTGTCGCGGAGTCCCTGGGCGGCGACCGGCGGCGCCAGCAGGGTGAGGCCGACCAGACCCCAGAGCGGGCGGAACATACGATCCTCCAGACGAGGAAGGAGACGCGACCGGAGGTCGAAGTGACGCGGCGCCGCCAGGCGAGTCAACCCCCGGACGGCCGCCGTTGACCGCCGCGGGCCGCTTGCTAGCTTCCACCCCTGAGATGAGCCGGCCCGAACGGACCGCCATTCTGGACGCCCGCGCGATGTCGCGGGCGCTTCAGCGTATGGCCGTGGAAATCCTGGAGCAGGCCCAGGGCACCGACGACCTGGTGCTCGTCGGGATCCAGCGCCGCGGCGTGGAGCTCGCGCAGCGGATCGCCGGGTTCATCGAGAAGGACGAGGGCGTGGTCGTCCCCCGCGGCGCCCTCGACATCACCCTCTATCGGGACGACCTCCAGACCGTGGGCGCCCGCCCGGTGGTGGGGGAGACCCGCCTCCCCGGCGACCTCACGGGCAAGCACGTGGTGATCGTGGACGACGTCCTGTACACCGGCCGCACGGCCCGCGCCGCGCTCGACGAGCTGGCGGACTTCGGGCGCCCCAAACGCATCTCGCTGTGCATCCTGATCGACCGCGGCGGTCGCGAGCTCCCCATCCAGGCCGACATCGTGGGCAAGAGCGTGAAGACGGCACCGGGCGACCGCGTCGAGGTGATGGTGGAGGAGCTCGACGGCCGCGACCAGGTGGACCTCGTGAAGGAGGGCCGCGCGTGACGACCGTGACGGCCGTCCTCGGCAAGGACCTCGTGGGGCTCGAGCACCTCTCGCCGGAGCAGATCCGGCTCGTGCTCGACACGGCCGAGCCGTTCAAGGAGGTCAGCGAGCGGCCCATCAAAAAGGTGCCCGCGCTGCGCGGGAAGACCATCGTGAACCTGTTCTTCGAGGCGTCCACCCGGACCCGGATATCCTTCGAGTTCGCGGAGAAGCGGCTGTCGGCGGACACGGTCAACGTGGCCACGGCGGCGTCCGCCGTGGAGAAGGGCGAGACGCTCGTCGACACCGCGAAGAACCTCGAGGCGATGCGCATCGACATGGTCGTGATCCGCCACAGCGTGTCGGGCGCAGCGCAGTTCCTGGCCAAGCGGATCCGGTCGAACGTCGTGAACGCCGGCGACGGCAAGCACGAGCACCCCACGCAGGCGCTGCTCGACCTGCTCACCATCCGCGACAAGCACGGCCGCGTCGAAGGGCTCAAGGTGTGCCTGGTGGGCGACATCCTGCATTCGCGCGTGGCCCGATCGAATATCTGGGGCCTGACCAAGCTCGGCGCCGAGGTGGCCGTGTGCGGGCCGCACTCGCTCATGCCGCGCGGGATCGAGGATCTGGGCGTCACCGTGTTCGGCCGGGTGGAGGAGGCGATCGCGTGGGCCGACGTCCTGAACGTGCTGCGGCTCCAGCTCGAGCGCATGGAGGGCGGATTCATCCCGTCGCTGCGCGAGTACTATCGCGTGTTCGGCGTGACCGCGGAACGGTTGGAGCGCGCGCCGCACCCCCTGACCATCATGCACCCCGGCCCTATGAACCGGGGCGTGGAGATCGACTCGCGCGTGGCCGACGGCCCCCACAGCGTCATTCTCGATCAGGTGACGAACGGGGTGGCCGTGCGGATGGCCGTGCTCTATCTCCTGGCGGGCGGACAGCCGGAGCTGGCCGATGCCGCCCAGCGCGGCGTGGCGGACCCGTGAGCGCGGCGGGCGAACGGCCGATCCTGCTGCGCGGTGGGCGCGTGATCGACCCGAGCCGCGGGCTCGACCAG
>JBOHSV010000300.1:0-4066 GCA_050921735.1 Gemmatimonadales bacterium
GCGCCCACCCCCGCGCTCGAGATCGAGCCGCCCCTCGCGCCCGCGCTGGCCCCCGGCCGGTTGGTGCAGGTCATGGTGCGCGCGGACGCGCCCCTCAAGGGCGGGCGCGCGATGCTCGTCATCCGCAAGGCGCAGGCGCTCGGTACGCTGCACGGCCTCACGCCCCCGGTGACGGCGTTCGAGGCGGAGGACTTCGACGGCCGCTTCGCGTTCCGGCTGGATTCCGCGGTGCCGGCCGTGGAACTCGAGCGCAGCCTCGCGGCGGTGGGCGATGTGGAGCGGGTGGTGGTGGTGGACGACGAGGCACGGCCGCCGGGCGTCGAGGGGGGCGTGCTCGAGGCCGGGCGCAGCCGCCACATCCGGGTGGACCTGCGGCGGCTGGATGGGCTCATGAACCTGATCGGCGAGCTGGTGACGGCCCGGGGCCGGCTGAACCAGCTGGCCCTCGAGCGCCGCGATCCGCCGCTCGACGACGTGGCCATTCAGGTGTCGCGCCTCTCCGCCGAGCTGCAGGCCGAGATCATCCAGGCGCGGATGACGCCCGTGTGGCAGGTCTTCGACCGGTTTCCCCGCCTGGTCCGCGACGTCGCGCGCGAGGTCGGGAAGGAGGTCGCGTTCCGCGTGGAGGGGAAGGACATCGAGCTCGACCGCGCGATCCTGGACGAGCTGGGGGACCCGCTGGTGCATCTGTTGCGCAACGCCGTGGATCACGGGATCGAGCCGCCCGCCGAGCGGCGCCGGCGCGGCAAGCCGCCCGAGGGCGAGATCGTGCTGGCGGCCGTGCGCGAGCGCGCCAGCGTCGCCATCAGCGTCACCGACGACGGTCGCGGCATCGACCGGCGCGCGATTCTGGCCAAGGCCCGGCGCGAGGGCCTGGTGGACGCGCAGGTGGACGCGCTGAGCGACGACCAGCTGCTCCGCGTGCTGGCGCGGCCGGGCTTCTCGACCGCCGGCGCCGTGACCAGCGTCTCGGGCCGGGGGGTCGGGATCGACGTCGTGACGACGCGGATCCGGGCCTTCGGCGGCACGATCGACGTGCGCACCGACCCGGGGAAGGGCACCGCGTTCGTGCTGCGGCTCCCACCCACGCTCGCCATCGTGCGGGCGTTGATCGCGGGCGTCGGTCGCGAGCGGTACGCCCTCCCGCTGAGCTACGTGGCGGAGACGGTCGAGTTCGGCCAGGCGCCGAAGACGACGGTGGAGGGGCGGGAGGCGATGGTGCTGCGCGACCGCGTCGTGCCGCTTGTGCACCTGCGCCGCCTGCTCGGCGTCGCCGAGGACGAGGGTCCCCCCGCGAAGCGCCCGGTCATCGTGCTCGAGCTGGGCGACCGGCGGACCGGCGTCGTGGTGGACGGGATGCTGGGGCAGCAGGAGATCGTCGTGAAGGGCTTCGACCCGCCGCGCGGCACGCTGCCGGTGTTCAGCGGCGCCACGATCATGGGGGATGGCGTGCCCGCGCTGATCCTCGACGCCGGTGGGCTGCTCTAGGGGGCCGCATGGACGACGTCCGCGAACTGAAGGCCCTGCAGCTCGACGCGCTCAAGGAAGTCGCGAACATCGGCGCCGGCCACGCCGCCACCGCGCTGTCGCAGCTGACGAACCGCCGCATCATGATCAGCGTGCCCGAGATCAACGTCGCGCGCCTGGAGGAAGTCCCCGAGCTGCTGGGGAATCCGCAGGAAGTCGTGGCCGCCGTGCTGATGCACATGCTGGGCGACCTCACCGGCCGCACGCTGCTGCTGTTCCCGGAGATGGTGGCCCGGCGCCTGTGCGACATGTTGCTGCGTCGCCCGCTCGGCTCGACCGCGGCGTTCGACGCCATCGAGCAGTCCTGCCTCAAGGAGGCCGGCAACATCCTGTCCGGGGCGTACATGAACGCGCTCTCGGACTTCATGGGGATGCTGCTGCTGCCCTCCGTGCCGAGCCTCGTGGTGGACCTCTCGGCGGCGGTCCTCACGACCACGTACCTGAACTTCGGTCACGACCGGGACGTCGTGTTCTGCGTCGAGACGGAGTTCCACATCGATTCCGCGGAAGGGCTCCGGGGACACTTCCTCCTGCTGCCCGATCTGGCGTCGCTCAAGGCGATCTTTGACGCCATCCGCGTGAGCTGAGCCGTGGCGGCGCCGGCGCTCTCGGAACGGGACCTCGCGGTCCTCCGCTCCTTCGCCCGCCGCATCGACCCCACCGATGCCGGGGCGCACAACAACCTCGGCGTCCTCTATTACCAGAAGGGGCTCACCGACGAGGCGGTCGCCCAGTTCGCCCAGGCGCTGGAGCTCGACCCCAAGATGCAGGTCGCCCAGCGCAACCTGGAGATCGCCTACCACGCCACGGGCTTCTACGACCGCCGGGTCGCCGAGCTGCAGGAGCGGCTCCGCTCGGCACCGGCCGATCGGGAGGCCCGCTGGGAGCTGGGCCGGGCCTACGCGGTGCTGGGGCAGTCCGACGAGGCCATCGCCCAGTTCGAACAGATCCTGGCGCATCATCCGGCCGACATCGCCGCCATCATCCAGCTCGGCCAGGCCGAGAAGCACCGCGGGCGGCTGGAGGCGGCGACCGAGTGGCTGGAGCGCGCGCGCGACCTCGATCCCGACTCCACCGTCGTCCACTTCTATCTCGGCGAGGTGTACTACAACCAAGGCCTGAACGCCGAGGCGCTGACGGCGCTCGAGCGGGCCGTGGCGATCAATCCCGAGAACGCCAACGCCCACTATCTCATGGCGTTCGTGCTGGGCGACATGGGCCGGCACCAGGACGCCCGCTTGGCCTCCAAGCAGGCGATCCAGCTCAACCCGCCGCTGGCCCGCGCCCAGACGAACCTCTCGCTCGAGCGGTACACGGCCGAGCGCCGGAGCCACGAGGCCCGCCTGCGCGAGCACCCCGAGCCCGAAGTGGTGGAGGGCGGGGAGCTGGCGCACCACAATCTCGGGCTCGCGTTCCGCCAGAAGGGTTACTACCTCGACGCGCTGCGGGAGTATCGCCTGGCACTCGAGCGGGGCGAGGACCGCCGGCTCACGCTCCAGGCCATGGCCGAGGTGCACCTGCTCAAGCGGGATTTCCCGGCGGCGCTGGATCTGTACGACACGCTGATTCGCGAGGTCCCGGACTCCCCCAAGCTGTGGAACGAGCGCGGCGTCGCGCTGCACCAGTCCGGGCGCACGGGCGACGCCGTCGTGTCGTACCGCCAGGCGGTGGAGGTCGACTCCCGCTACGCGCTCGCGTGGAACAACATCGGCGTCGTGCTGGCCCACCACGGCGACACCGACGAGGCCATCGAGGCGTTGCGCACCGCGCTGCAGCTGGCGGCGGAGTTCACCGCGGCGCGGCTCAACCTCGCCCTCCTGCTGTTCCACCTGCGCCGCTTCCAGCTCTCCCTCGAGGGCTACCGCCAGATCCTCGCGGCGGAGCCGGCGAACGCCGCGGCGTGGAACGGCGTGGGGGTCGTGCTGGTGGAGCTCAAGCGGTTCGCCGACGCCAAGAACGCCTTCGCGCGCGCGGTGGAAGCCGATCCGGCCCACGCCGGCGCGCACTACAATCTCAGCTTCACGCTCTCGAACCTGGGCGACTTCGACGGCGCGCTGCGGGCCACCAAGCGCGCGCTGGAGCTCGATCCGTACTACGTGGCGCAAAAGTTCGCGCTCACGATCGACCTGCAGTACGAGGACGCGACGATCGGCGTGATCCCCGAGATCTCGGCGGACGTGACGGCGGAGCAGATCGGGGAGGAATTCGCCTTCGATCAGCGGCTGCTGGACAACATCTTCCAGGAGCTGACGCCCCCCGCCGTCGAGCTGCCTCACCGGCGGGCCCAGGACGATCCCCTGGCGTTGGCCCGCGATTACGTGAGCAAGGGCCTCCTCGAGCTGGCCTCGGCGGAGACGGTGCGGGCGATCCAGCGGGGCGCCGACCGCGGGGAGGCGGCAACGCTGCTGGGCGAGCTGTACGCCCGGCGCGGCCTGCACGGCGAGGCGCTCGAGCGCTACCGCGAGGCCCGCGCCCACGACGCCCGGCGCCCCGATGCGCGCCTGGGTGAGGTCAAGGCGCTCCTCGCCCTGGGCCGCAC
>JBOHSV010000301.1:0-2651 GCA_050921735.1 Gemmatimonadales bacterium
CGGCGGCGCCGTCTGGCCCGCGGGCGACGGCTCGGACGGGGGCGTCACGGGCGGCAGAGGCTTGCCCGCCACCACCAGCTCGACCTCCTCGCGGTCCAGCGTCTCGCGCTCGAGCAGCGCGGCGGCCAGCCGGTCGAGCACCTCGCGGTGCTGCTTCAGGATCGCGCGGGCGCGCTCGAACGCCTCGCCCAGAATGCGCTTGACCTCGTTGTCCACCAGCTCCGCGGTACGCTCGGAGACCTCGCGCCGCTGAATCACTTCGCGCCCCAGGAACACCTCGCCCTCGTGCTCGTCCACCGCGACGGGCCCGACGGCTTCCGACATGCCGAACTGCGTCACCATCCGGCGGCCCATCTCGGTGGCCTGCCGGATATCCTGCGCGGCGCCCGTCGTCACCTTGTCGGGCCCGAACACGATCTCTTCCGCCACCCGACCGCCGTAGGCCATCGCGAGCCGGCCGAGAATCCATTCCTTCGTGTAGTTGTGGCGGTCCTCTTCCGGCAGGGAGAAGGTGATCCCCAGCGCCCGGCCGCGCGGCACGATCGTCACCTTGTGGATCGGATCGAGCCCCGGAATCTTGAGGCTCACGAGCGCGTGCCCGGCCTCGTGGTACGCCGTCAGCTTCCGCTCCTCAGCGGTGAGCGCCAGGCTCTTGCGCTCGAGCCCGAGCATCACCTTGTCCTTCGCGTCCTCCAGGTCCTCCATGTCCACCGCGGCCTTGTTGCGCCGCGCGGCGAGGAGGGCGGACTCGTTGACGATGTTCGACAGCTCGGCGCCCGACAGCCCCGGGGTGCCCTTGGCGATGCGCTCGAGGTTGACGTCGGGAGCGAGGGGAATCTTGCGGGTGTGCACGCGCAGGATCTGCTCGCGGCCCTTGACGTCCGGCATGTCCACCACGATCTGCCGGTCGAACCGGCCCGGGCGCAGCAGCGCGGGGTCGAGGATGTCGGGGCGGTTGGTGGCCGCGAGCAGGATCACGCCGTCGTTCGACTCGAACCCGTCCATCTCCACCAGCAGCTGGTTCAGCGTCTGCTCGCGCTCGTCGTGCCCGCCGCCCAACCCCGCGCCCCGGTGCCGGCCCACCGCGTCGATCTCGTCGATGAAGATGATGCACGGCGCGTGCGCCTTGCCCTGCTCGAACAGGTCGCGCACGCGCGACGCGCCCACGCCCACGAACATCTCGACGAAGTCCGATCCCGACATCGAGAAGAACGGGCGCGCGGCCTCGCCGGCGACGGCCTTGGCGAGCAGGGTCTTGCCGGTGCCGGGCGGGCCCACCAGGAGCGCCCCCTTGGGCAGGCGGCCGCCCAGCCGCTGGAACCGCTGCGGATCCTTGAGGAACTCGATGATCTCCTCGAGCTCGCCTTTCGCCTCGTCGCACCCCGCGACGTCGGCGAACGTGATCTTGGGGGTGTCGCCGGTGAGCAGCTTGGCGCGCGACTTGCCGAACGAGAAGGCGCGATTCCCGCCCTGCTGCATCTGGCGCAGCATGAAGATGATGAGGCCGAGGAAGAAGAGGTACGGCAGCAGGCTGAACAGGAACACGCCGAACGACTGCTTGTCCTTGCGCGCGCCGACCTCCACGCCGCGGGCCCGCAGCTGCGCCACCCACGCCTGGTCGGCCTCGAACGGGAGGAGCGCCGTGAACCCCTCGTACTTCTTCCGTCCCACCGTCACGCTCTGGCGGAAGTCGCCCTTCAGCTCCTGGCGCTCGGTGACCTCGACCGCCGCGATGTTGCCGCGCTCCAGCTCCTCCTGGAAGCGCGAGTACTTGATCTCCGCCACGTCCTCGCGGCGCCCGGAGGCGAACTGCACCAGCGCCACCACACCCACCGTGACGAGGGCGAGGAACGACAGGGTCCGCAACATCCGGCCCCAGTTGAACTCCGGCGGCGACGGGGGGGGCGTGCGATTGGCCATCTAGTCGAGACTCGCGATGTACGGCAAGTGGCGAAAGTTCTCCGCGTGATCCAGCCCGTACCCCACCAGGAACGCGGGCGGCGCGTCGAATCCGACGAACCGCGGCTCCAGCTCCAGCTCCGGCGCGAGGTGCTTGTGCAGCAGCGCGCAGATCTCCAGGCTGCGGGGCCCGCGCGCCCGGAGCAGTGCCACCAGCCGGTTGAGCGTCTTCCCCGTGTCGACGATGTCCTCCACCAGCAGGATGTGCTTGCCTTCGAGCCGGGTCTCCGGATCGTACAGCAGGCGCACGTCACCGCTCGACACCGTGCCCGCGCCGTAGCTCGCGGCCACCAGGAAGTCGACCTGCAGCGGCCGCTCGATGCGGCGGACCAGGTCGCTCAGGAAGATGAAGCTCCCCTTGAGCAGGCCCAGCACCAGGAGGTCGCCGTCCGGATACGCGGCGGTGATGTCCCGCCCCAGCTCGGCCACCCGGCGATGGATCGCGTCCTCGTCGAACACGACCCGCGCCAGCTCACGTCCGCCGGTCTGCTTCAGGCTCCCGATTGTCGGTAACATCCACGCGCATCGCCCGGGTTCCGGGGGGCGGGAGGTCCGCCCCGCTGCGACAGATGCCCGGCACCCATAAGATGGTTTCGCCGCGGGCGAGAACCGGGTAGGCGGCCCGCTCGCTCCGCGGCACCCGTGCTTCCATCAGCAAGCGCCGCACCGCTCGGCGCCCCACGCCGCCGAGC
>JBOHSV010000302.1:0-3388 GCA_050921735.1 Gemmatimonadales bacterium
GCTCTCGGCCGTGCCGCTCGACCTCGCTCCCCTGCTGAAGGAGAACCTGTTCGACCGGCTGGAGACGGTCGTGCTCACCAGCGCGACGCTGGCCGCGGGCGGCGAGTTCACGTTCCTCGAGGAGCGCCTGGGGCTCGATCTCCCGCCGGCGCGCGTGGCCGCGCGCGAAGTGCTGCCATCGCCGTTCGACTTCCCGTCGCAATGCCTGTTGGGCGTGCCTACCGACCTGCCGGAGCCGCGGGACGACGAGGCGGGGCACGACGCCGCCGTGGCCCGGGCCCTGGTGGAGCTGGCCCCCGTCTCGGACGGCGGGATCTTCTGCCTGTTCACGAGCCACGGGGCGCTGCGGCGCGCGGCCGAAGCCGTGCGCGGCCGGCTCGGCGGGCGCTGGCCCCTGCTGATCCAGGGCGAAGGCCAGCGCGACGCCCTGCTGCGTCGGTTCCGCGATTCGGGCTCCGCCATTCTCCTGGGCACGGATTCGTTCTGGGAAGGCGTGGACGTGCCCGGCCGCCCCCTGCGCCTGCTGATCCTGGCCAAGCTGCCGTTCCGGGTGCCCACGGAGCCGCTCACGGCGGCGCGGCTGGAGCGCCTGGCGGCGCGGGGCGTGGATCCCTTCACCCACTATCTCGTGCCCCATGCCGCGCTGAAGCTGAAGCAGGGCTTCGGGCGCCTCATCCGGTCGCGCGCGGATCTCGGCGCGGTCCTGTTGCTGGACCGCCGCGTGGTCACCAAGCGCTACGGCCCGCCGATGCTCGAGGGCCTGCCGCCCGCCGCCCGCGTGATCGGGCCGTGGGAGCAGGTGCGGGGCGAGGTCGAGGAGTTCTTCGCGCGGCAGGGAATCGGAGCCGCTCCCTAACCCTTGCCCTTTTGGTGCTTCAGGGAATCGAAGCCGGACTCCGGCCCCAGTATCTGGGCGTCCAGCCAGCGGTCGAGGATGCTCTTCCGGAAGCGCCACTCCTTACCGAGTTTCACCGCCGGAAGCCGCTTCTCCTGCGCCCACTTGTAGATCGTCTGCGGTGTGAGGCGCAAATAGGCGGCGACCTCCTCGATGGTGAGGATCTCGTTGCTCGGCATGGATTCCCCGCGGTCGTCCCTCGTCACGGACGGATCCGCTCAAAGGGCAGGGTGTCCATGCGCGGCTGTTGCGCGGCCGGTCCGGTCTCGCCCTCCCCCTCGAACAACTGGTTCACCGCGTAGATGACGGCGGCGTAGAAGTTGCCCTGGTACTCGCCGAAGATGCGGAACGGCTCATTGCGATCTCCGAGAAACGGACGGAGGTTCCACGCGAGCTGAATTCCCACGAACGCGAACAGGAATGCCCACGCCCGCATGATGGTCAGCGCCTTCCGGGGATAGACTCCGCGCTTCTCGCAGACCACGCTCAATCCCTCGTGGAGCGCGTACATCCCGAACCCGCCCGCCACTCCGGCGATCGCGATGTTGAGGAGATGCTGGAAGTAGTAGTTCGCTCCCGTAATCAGGAAGAAGGCGGTGATCGGGACGAACGCCGCCAGCAGGATCGAGATCAGCGCCAGCGCGCCGACCACGAGGACGACGACCTGCGACAGCCTCAGGCGTGAGCCGACGAGCACCTGCACCACGAAGAACGCCGGGAAGCAGACCACGAGCGTGGCGAATAACAGAAACGGCAGCTTGATCGCCGCCGAGACCGCCTGGGCCGGGCCAGAGTAAGCTCCGGCGACGAGGCCGAAAAAACCTCCCAGCCCCATGACGGTCAGCGCGGCATACCAGAGCTTGTTGCCGAGGCCCTTGCCGTCCACCACTTCCTCGAAGAACGTTTCGCGGTCGGCGAGTAGGGCGGCGAGGAAGTCCTGGTAGGTCCTGATCCTGGGTGCGTCGTGCTGGGTCGCCATGCGCGGACTCCTTGGGTCACTGGCAAAAAGCATGCAGTTATGATGATGTTTCGTCAAGTCTAGTGCTGTTTCACTATATTTGCTGCGGATTCACACGCCGGGGGTGCGGGTCGGCCCGTCCGCCGAAACGAGTAGATTCCCACGCCATGACGCTGTCGCGCCGCCTCGATCACCTGCCCACGTATCCCATGGCCCAGATCCCGGCCCTCAAGCGGCGACTCGTCGAGCGCGGCGTGGACGTGATCGACGTGGCCGCGGGCGACGCCGACTTCGCGCCGCCCGAGGTGGCGGTGGAAGCGCTGGCCCAGGCAGCCCGCGATCCCGCGATGAGCCGCTACGCGTTTCAACTCGGACTCCCTCGCTTCCGCGAGGCGGCGGCGGCCTACCTCCAGCGCCGCTTCGGCGTCACCGTCGACCCGTTCACCGAGCTACACCCCCTCCTGGGGTCGAAAGAAGGCCTGGCCCACCTCGCGGCGGCGGTGCTGAACGCGCGGGATGTGGCAATCGTCCCAGCACCGGGGTATGCGGTGTATCACGGCGGCACGGTGCTCGCGGACGGCGAGCCGTATCTGTTTCCGCTCACGCCACGCACCGACTTTCTGCTGGAGCTCGAGGAGGTGCCGAAGGATGTGGCTCGCCGGGCGCGACTCGTGTACCTCAACTATCCCAACAACCCCACCGCCGCCGTGGCGCCGCGCGACTACCTGGAGCGGACGGTGGCGTTCTGCCGCGCGCACGACCTCGTGCTGGCGTACGACAATCCGTACTGCGAGATCACCTTCGACGGCTACGTGGCCCCGAGCATCTTCGAGATCCCGGGCGCGCGCGACGTGGCCGTGGAGTTCCACTCGCTGTCGAAGAGTTTTTGCATGACCGGGTGGCGGCTGGGGTGGGCGGTGGGGCGGGCCGAGCTGATCGCCGCACTGGCACGCGTCAAGAACTACGTGGACACGGGTGCGTTCCTCGCGGTCCAGGCCGCGGGCGCGGCCGTGCTGGCGCGCGCCGACGAGCTGGTGCGGCCGTACGTCGAGCGGTTTCGCGACCGGCGCGACGCCATGGTGCCGGCGCTCCGCGCCCACGGGTTCGAGTGCGCGTCGCCGCGCGCCACGATGTACCTGTGGGTCTCCCTCCCCGAGGGCGTCGGGTCGGCCGCGTTCCAACGCCGCGCCGTCGACGACGCCGGGGTCGTGGTCTTGCCGGGCAGCGGCTTCGGCGAGGGCGGGGAGGGATTCTTTCGGGTGGCGCTCACGGTCCCGGAACCACGTCTGATCGAGGCGGCCGAGCGGCTCGGCCGGGTGCTCGCCGCTGTTTGACCTCAAGCTGGTCCGGACCGCGGAGATTCCCGCCGCGGTGATCGCCGCGGCGACCCTGCACGTCACCGCGTTCGCCGTGCTGCTGTTCGTGCCCATGAGCCGCCCCCCCGACACGACGTACGTGACGCTCGTGAGCACCGAACTGCGCGAGCCGGGCGACCTGCCGCCCTACGGCGGGACGCGCGCGGGCGGCGGCCGCGC
>JBOHSV010000303.1:0-3861 GCA_050921735.1 Gemmatimonadales bacterium
GCGCTGCCCGTGCGCGGCCCCGCGCCCCTCGCCGAGATGCTCAGCCGGTTCGCCCGCGGCATCGGGGCGGTCAGGAGCGGCGATACCGCCCAGGCGCGGGCCGAGGTGGCGCGTCTGGTGGAAATCGAGGCGCGGCTCAGCGGGGCGGGGGGGTACGACTGGTCGCGCATCGCCGGCATCAAGCGCCAGGCGCTCGGCGCGTGGCTCGCGCTGGCGGCGTGCGACACTGCCGCCGCGCTGCGGGACGCGCGGGCGGCCGCGGATCTCGAGGACGTGACGGAGAAGCACCCGGTGACGCCGGGCGAACTGCTCCCCGCGCGCGAGCTGGAGGGCGACATGCTGCTGGCGGTCGGACGGTACGCCGAAGCGGGGCGCGTCTACCGCTCGGCGCTCGAGCGCGAGCCCGGGCGGGCGCGCAGCGTGTTCGGCGCGGCGCGGGCGGCGGAATTGATGGGCGATCTAGCCGCGGCACGGGAAGGGTACAGGACATTCCTGACGCTGATGGAGAAGGCGGACGGTGACCGGGCCGAGATCGCGATGGCGAGAAAGGCCGTCGCGAGCAGGGAGTAGTTGGCAGGAAAGGCCGTGTCTGTCCTGTCACGCTAAGTACTCCTCCCTGTACATCCTGATGAGCTCAAAGAAGTACGACACCGCCAGCGGCCCGATCAGTAATCCCAGAATCCCGAAGAACCTCACCCCCGCGAACGCGCCCACCAGCGTGACCAGCGGGTGGATGCTGGCCCAGCGCTTGAACACCAGCGGCCGGATCACGTTGTCCACGCTTCCCACCACCATCGCGCCCCAGACCGCGAGCCCCACGGCGGCGGCGTAGCGGGCGTCGAACGCCAGCGCCAGCGCGGCCGGGATCCACACGAGCCCGCTGCCCACGACCGGCAGGATGGCGAACACGGCGGTGACGACACCCCAGAAGGCGGGGTTGGGCAGGCCGGCCACCCAGAACCCCATGCCCAGCAGCAGTCCCTGCGTGACGGCCGTGAGCCCCGTGCCCACGAGCGTCGAGATCGTCACGTCCTCGAAGCGTTTGCGCAGCTTGTCGGCGTTGGCCGGGGAGAACGGGATGTGCGGGCGCACGCCGGCCCAGGTGTCGCCGGGGTGGAGCAGGAGGTAGAACAGGCCGAAGAACGCGATCGTGAGATTGAGCGCGAGGCGCGTCGCGGTGCTGATCAGGTTGAACGCGCTCGAGCCCAGCCACTGCACCACCCGCTCGCCCAGCTCGGCGAGCCGGGGGCCGACGGCGAACTCGCCGATGCGCAGCTCGCCCAGCCGATCGAGAATGGGGCTGCGGATCACGCCCGCGGCGATCTGCCGCGCTTCGTTCACCACCACGCCCGCGAACGCGAGCCCCGGCACGAGCACCAGGAATACCCCCGCCGCCACGACGAGCCCGGCCGACGTGCGGGGGCCGAGTCGCGGCCTGAGCCACCGGTGCAGCGGCCCGAAGATGACGTACAGCACCGGGATGCCGATGAGGCCCGTGGCGTAGGGTGAGAGCGCGACCGCGAGCGCCGCCGCGAGCAGCAGGATGAGGAGGGCGGCCCGCTGATGATTGGTGTCGAGGAACGGCATCAGGTCACGGCAGCGGCGGGCCCACGACCCACTTGACCCGCTCGCCGGCCGCCAGCGTCGCGTCGGTCGCGCGCTGATTGATCAGCGCGAGGGTCTCGAGCGACGCCGGTGACGGCCGCTGCCGCGCCAAATCGGCGAGCGTGGCGCGGCGGTCCACGGTGACGAGGTCCACCCGCCACGGCTGGACGTCGAGCAGGGCGGGATCGGTGAGGCGCTGGAACGTGCCCAGGGCGCGCCGGGCGTCGGACTCGTACGACCGCCAGCGCGCCTCGGGCGCGTAGCCGAGCAGGCGGTACACCCGCGCGCCGTGCTCCACGAACGTCGCCACGCCGTGCAGCTCGCCGCTTTCGGTCCGGGCGGCGAACGGGGCGCTGACCGCCGGCAGGCCGTTGACGGGCAGGCGCGACGCGACGCCGCCGCTGACGCCCTGCTGGCCGAAGAACGCCCCCGCCGCGCGGTCGGCGGTGGCCTGCTCGGCGAGCGTCACCTGGATCAACGCGTCCTGGGCGCGACTCGCCGCGACCACGGCCTGTTTCTGGTTCTGCGTGAGCCAGCCGTCCGGGAAGCGCAGCCGGAAGCGCAGCGCGGGGTGGATGAACTCCGAGCCGCGGAAAAACCCCTCCCGCGGATCGTCGCCGAACACCATCCCGTCGAGCCGGGCCAGGTACGCCTCGCGATTGACCACGCGCCCGAGCGAATCCGGCGGCAGGGATGCGATCTGCTGCTCGATGCGCGCGCGCCGGTTCTCGGGGTTCGGGTGCGTGGACAGCCACTCCGGCGTGCGGCCGCCGCCGTGCGCCGCGCTGACGCGCTCCAGCATCGTGAACACGTCGGGCATCTCGCGCGCGTCGAAGCCGCCGCGCCGCATGTAGCGCAGGCCCAGATCGTCGGCCTGGCGCTCGTCGTCGCGCCCATGCTTCAGGAACAGCACGCCCAGCGCCGCGCCGGCGATCCCGCTGAACCGCTCGACCTCGGGCGACACGATCGAGCCCACCGCGAGCCCGATCTGCGCCAGCTGCTGGCGCGACAGCTGCCGCGCCGAGTGCCGCGCCGTCACGTGCCCGATCTCGTGCCCCAGCACCGCGGCCAGCTCGGCCTCGGACTTGAAATGGGCCAGGATGCCGCGGGTGACGTAGATGAAGCCGCCAGGCAGGGCGAACGCGTTGACCACGGGGTCGTCCACCACGCGGAACGTCCAGGGCAATTGGGGACGCTCCGAGCGGGCCGCCAGCCGCGTCCCCAGCTCCTGGACGTGGCGCTGCAGCGCCGAGTCGGGGTACAGCCCCATCGTCGCGATGACCTGGGGATCGTACTCCCTGCCCATCCGGATCTCCTGGCTCTCGCTGATGAGCGACAGCTCGAGGCCCCCCGTGACGGGATTCCGGGCGCACCCGGACAGGGCGAGGGCGGCGAGGGCGGCGACGGCGACGGCGCGCGGCAAGCGGCGGGACACGGGACTCGGCTCCGGAAAACGACAGGCGTAAGATACATGGCGCGAGCGTCGGCGGCGCCGTTTGGTGGGTGCCGGGGACGCCCGCCCTTGTAGGACCACGGGCCGACGCCTACTCTTGGCCCCGAATCCCATGTTCGCCCGATTCCCCTCCTCCCTGGACCGCCTCGCCGCGCGCGAGGTGCTCGACGCGCCGGCCGGCGTGTGAGCACGACCCGGCTGCTGCTGGTCGACGACGACGAGTTCGTGCGCGGCGCGCTGACCCGCGCCCTCGACCGCACCGGCGCCTTTTCCGTGCTCCCGGCCGAGCACGGCAAGCACGCCCTCGACCTCCTCGCCCGCGAGCCGGTCAACGCCATCCTCACCGATCTCCAGATGCCCGTCATGGACGGGCTCACCATGATCGGGCACCTGTTCGAGCGCGGGGTCCGGCTCCCGGTGGCGGTGATGACGGGGCAGGCGATCGCGCCGGCGCTGGCGGAACGGCTGCGGGGGTACGGCATCGCGGCGACCTTCACCAAGCCGGTCGAGATCGGGTCGTTGGCCGACGAGCTGCAACGGTCGCTCGATCCCGACACCGTCGGGCGGATCCGGGGGGTCACGCTGTTCGGGTTCCTCCAGCTGCTGGAGGTGGAGCGCACCACCGCCGTGGTCGTGGTGCACGGCGCCGGGCCGCCGGGCCGGTGCTATTTCGAGGACGGGCGGCTGGTGCACGCACAGACCCGCCGCCTCCAGGGACTGGACGCGGTGTACGAGATCCTGGCGTGGCCCGACCCGACGGTCGAGATCTTCTACAAGCGGCGGCCGCGCGAGCGCACCGTGGG
>JBOHSV010000304.1:0-9269 GCA_050921735.1 Gemmatimonadales bacterium
GATGGGGACCGGGTGGGCAGAAACAGTTTGCCCTCAATAACTGAGGCCTACGTCCCCGCTGGCCGTCTGTGCACCTGCACCTGCTCCGTGCCTCCTAGCCTAACAGTGGGCGGTACTAGACTCGAACTAGTGACCTCCACGATGTCAACGTGGCGCTCTAACCAGCTGAGCTAACCGCCCGGAGCGAAATGCGAAATGCGAAATGCGGAATGCGGAACTCGGAATGCGGAATCGGCATCGGGCATTCCGCACTCGACATTCCGCACTCCGCATTTCAAGTAGCGGGGGTGGGATTTGAACCCACGACCTCCGGGTTATGAGCCCGGCGAGCTACCAGACTGCTCCACCCCGCGTCGATTGGCTGCCGATCGTGGCGCCTGCGCAACACAGCCAGAGCGGGAAACGGGACTCGAACCCGCGACCCCAACCTTGGCAAGGTTGTGCTCTACCAACTGAGCTATTCCCGCAAGACTAGACGGCCAGACATCCAGACGGATAGACGGCTAGGTGTTGCCGTCTGTGCTCGCGATGCTCTCTCTTCGCCCCTGCCAACTTTACCCTGATCACCGCTAGCCGTCTACCCGCCTGCCCCCCGCCCGCTGCCCAACCTAGCCTACAGTGGAGGCGAGGGGAATCGAACCCCTGACCTCGTGAATGCCATTCACGCGCTCTCCCAACTGAGCTACGCCCCCATTATATTTCGCGCCCTTCCGGGCGCCTAACCGGCGGGAACACGGCATCTTACCGGGGCGTTTTCACGGTGTCAAGCGGAACTCCGCTGTCGCATGAACATTTGCGCCCCGTGAGGCGTATCACAGGACGAGCGACGAGGACGGTCAGCGCATGGCGAAGGATCGAAAGAAGACGACGAAGAAGCGCAAGGCCCAGCCGAAGGCTCAGGCCAGGGCCGGGGCCCAGCCGCAGCCGGCGCGGGGCAAGCCTGGCAGGAAGCGCGGCCGCCGCCGCGGCCTGATGAACGGCCTGGGCACGCACGAGTTCGAGCGCGACATCCTCGACCAGTACCTGCACGAGGTCTCGAAGACCCCGCTGCTCACACAGAAGGAGGAGATCGCGCTCGCCCGCAAGGTGCGCGCCGGCGACCAGGAGGCCATGCAGGAGCTGGTCAAGCGCAACCTCCGGTTCGTCATCTCGGTGGCCAAGAAATACCAGAACCGCGGCCTCCCGCTCACCGACCTGATCGGCGAGGGGAACGTCGGGCTGCTCACGGCCGCCCGGAAGTTCGATCCGGACCAGGGCGTGAAGTTCATCTCGTATGCCGTGTGGTGGATTCGCCAGGCGATACTGGCCGCGCTGGCGCGCCAGGGGCGCACCGTGCGCGTGCCGCTCAACCGCACGGCGGATCTGTCGCGCATCGTCCGGACCGCCGAGTACCTGCGCCAGACGCTGCGGCGCGAGCCCACGCCGGAGGAAATCGCCGACGCCACCAAGCTCTCGCTCGAGGTGGTCCAGTCGCTCGCCGCCCTGAACACCGGCGACGTGCGGCTCGACGCGCCGCTCGATCCCGACGGCGACCGCTCCCTGATCGAGCGGTTCATCGCCGAGGATCTCCCCGACACGGAAGAGAAGGCGATGGATCGTTTTCTGTCGGACGAGATCGAGAGCGCCCTCAACACGCTGCAGCGGCGCGACGCCAAGGTGCTGCGGCTCTACTTCGGGTTGGACGGCGGGCGCGAGCACACGCTGGAGGAGATCGGCGGGATGCTCGGCGTCACGCGGGAGCGCGTGCGCCAGCTGCGCGACCGCGCGCTGAAGCGCCTGCGCGACGGCAGCGTCGGGAAGGCCCTCGCCAGCTTCGCCGCCTGAGACCGCTTCGAGCGGCGTGACGTGGCCGTGGCCAGTCGAGCTCGACTGGCCACTCGTCTTTCGGGAAGGGGCGCTGTAGTCTTGGAGCCATGGCGAAGCCCCGGGCCCACCGGCGCGCGCAACGGGAGACCTCGGCGGGCGGTGTGGTGTTTCGCCGCGACGCACGTGGCGACGTGCGCTACCTCCTGATCCGCGACTCCTACCGCAACTGGGGGTTTCCCAAGGGGCATCTGGAGCCCGGCGAGCCCCCCGCCGATGCGGCCCGGCGCGAGGTCGCCGAAGAGACGGGCCTCGAGGACCTCCGGCTGCACGGGCCGATTCAGGTCATCGACTGGTACTTCCGCTTTCGCGGCAAGACGATCCACAAGTACTGCCACTTTTTCCTGTTCGAGTCGGCGACGGGCGACCCCGTGCCGCAGCAAGAGGAAGGGATCTCGGAGTGCGCGTGGCACGTGCTCGACACCGCCCTCGCCACCATCTCCTACGACAACGCCCGCGGCGTGCTGCGGCGCGGCGCGGAGATGGTCGCGGCCCTGGAGCAGGAGTGACCCCCGTCATCGCCGTGTGCCATCCGCGCCGCGAGGCCCGCCGGGCGCTGCAGCAGGGGTATCCGCCCGGCGCCGGACGCGTGCGCCTGTGCCGCAGCGTCGCCGCCGTCGAGCGTCTCCTGTTCCAGCGGCTCGTCGACGCCGTCGTGCTCGACGCCCGGGCCGCGCCCCACGCCGCGTGCGACCTGCCGGCCCGGTTCCCCCGCATTCCGGTGTACCTCTTGTCCGCGTTCCGCCCGGATGACGGCCGGCTGATCGCGGAGAGCTGCGCGGCCGGCGTGGCCGGCGTGCTGGTGGAAGGCGTGGACAACGCGGTGGCGGGCGAGTGGGTGGCCGCCCGCACGGCGCAGGTGGCGCGCCGGGCCGCGCTGGCGGACGCCCCCCGCCTGTTGCGGCTGACGGACCGCCTGCAGGTGTCGGCGTGGCAGGAGGTGCTCCAGCGCGCCGGTGCGCCGATCCGGACGGCCGACGTGGCGCAGGCGCTGCGCGTCACCCGGGAGCATCTGTCGCGCGAGTTCGGCGCGGGGGGCGCGCCCAACCTCAAACGCGTCATCGACCTCGCGCGTACCTCCTGCGCCGCGGACCTGCTCGGCAACCCGGGGTACACCGTCCGTGCCGTGGTGCGGATTCTGGGGTACGCCTCGCCCAGCCACCTGGCCGCGGCGGCCCACCGCGTGGCCGGCACCGGCGCCGCGGAGTTGCGGGAGCTGGGACCGCGCGGCGTGTTGGGGCGGTTCGTGCGGGGGCGGACGAGGTCGCGGGGCTGAACGGCCCATTCCGCAATCCGTATTCCACATTGGGGGGTGGGGGTGGCAGGGTGGTGGCGCCATGTGATATTTTTCACAATCTCCTGAACCCAAGCCCATGCCCACCGATTCCATCCTGCGCCCCGGCGAGCTCAAGGACATCCTGCTCAAAGAAATCCAGGCGGCCGACCTGGCGGCGATCGACATCCGCGAGGTCGGCACCGTCCTCGAGGTGAAGGACGGCATCGCCCGCATCTACGGCCTGACCCAGGCCATGGCCGGCGAGATGCTGGAGTTCACCGCCTCGGACACCGGCGAGAAGATCATCGGCCAGGCGCTGAACCTCGAGGAAGACAATATCGGCGCGGTGATCTTCGGCGACTTCCTGCAGCTGCGGGAGGGCGACGAGGTGCGCCGCACGGGGCGCGTGCTGGAGGTGCCGGTGGGCCCGGCGCTGGTCGGGCGCGTGGTGGACGCGCTCGGGCGCCCGGTGGACGGACTCGGTCCCCTCCAGACCACGACGACCCGCAAGGTGGACATCGTGGCGCCCGGCATCATCAAGCGCCAGCCGGTGAAGGAGCCGCTGCAGACGGGCATCAAGGCGATCGACTCGATGATTCCGATCGGCCGCGGCCAGCGCGAGCTGATCATCGGCGACCGCTCGACCGGGAAGACCGCGATCGCGATCGACACGATCATCAATCAGAAGGGCACCGGCGTCATCTGCGTCTACGTGGCGGTGGGCCAGAAGCGCTCGACCGTGGCGGCCGTGGTCGAGAAGTTGAAGGCCTTCGACGCCATGGACTACACCGTGGTCGTCGTGGCCTCGGCTTCGGAGCCCGCCCCGATGCAGTACATCGCGCCGTTCGCGGGGTGCGCCATGGCCGAGTACTTCATGTACGACGAGAAGCAAGCGACGCTGTGCGTATACGACGACCTGTCGAAGCAGGCGCAGGCGTACCGCCAGCTCTCGCTCGTCCTGCGCCGGCCGCCCGGGCGCGAGGCCTATCCGGGCGACGTGTTCTACCTGCACAGCCGCCTGCTGGAGCGCGCCGCGAAGCTGTCGGACGAGATGGGGGGCGGGTCGCTCACCGCGCTCCCGATCATCGAGACCCAGGCGGGCGACGTCTCCGCGTACATCCCGACCAACGTCATCTCGATCACCGACGGCCAGATCTTTCTCGAAGCCGACCTGTTCTACGCCAACGTGCGCCCCGCCATCAACCCGGGCATCTCGGTGTCGCGGGTGGGTGGGAACGCGCAGATCAAGGCCATGAAGCAGGTGGCCGGGCGTCTGCGTCTCGACCTCGCGCAGTACCGCGAGCTCGAGGCGTTCGCCCAGTTCGGCTCCGAGCTCGACCCCGCCACCCAGCGGCAGCTGGCGCGCGGCGAACGCGTCGTCGAGGTGCTGAAGCAGCCCCAGTACCAACCCATGCCCGTGGAGCGGCAGATCCTGATCATCTTCGCCGTCACCAACGGGTATCTGGACGACGTCGCGGTGCACGACATCCGGGACTGGGAGCGGGGCTTCCTCGACTTCATGGCCGCCCAGCACCCGGAGATCGGCGAGGAGATCCGCACCCGCAAGGCCCTGTCCGAGGATCTCACGGCGCGGCTGAAGGGCGCCGTGGACGAGTTCAAGGCGATGCGGCGCTGCTGATGGCCAAGCCCCGCGAGCTGCGCCGCCGCATCCGCTCGGTCCAGAGCACGCGCAAGATCACCAGGACCATGGAGCTGGTCGCCACGTCCAAGCTCAAGCGCGCGACCGATCGCGTGGGGGCGGCGCGGCCGTACGCGGCGGCGCTGGCGGACGTCCTGCGCGACCTCTATTCCCCCGAGCTGGCGGAGCGGTTTCCCCTCCTGCGGCAGCCGCCCGGGGCGGCGCGGCGGGCGGCGCTGCTCCTGATCACGTCCAACCGCGGGCTGTGCGGCGCGTTCAACGCCAACCTCATCCGCGAGGCGCGCGCGCGACTCACGGCGCTGGAGCGCCAGGGGACGGCGGTGGACCTCCACCTGGTGGGGAAGAAGGGGATCAACTTCTTCCGCTTCGCCAAGCGGGCCATCGCCGCCCAGCGGACCGATATCGGCGACCGGCCGACGCCGGACCACGCCGCCGAGATCGTGGCCCCGCTGGTGGCGCGGTTCGAGGCCGGCGAGCTCGACTTGGTGGAGATCGTGTTCGCGCAGTTCAAGAGCCCCGTGTCCACCCCGCCCACGACGCTCCGCATCCTCCCCATCGCCCCGCTCCGGGCGGATGGGGGCGGACAGGGGCGGACAGGGGCGGACAGGGTGGTGCCGAACTACATCCTGAAACCCTCCGCTGACGCGATTCTCGAACGCCTGCTGCCGCTGTCCGTCCGCAACCAGGTGTATCGGGCGCTGGTCGAGACCGCCGCGGCGGAACAGGGGGCGCGACGCACGGCGATGAAGAACGCGACCGACAACGCCGGCGAGATGCTCGAGCTGCTGCAGCGCACCTACAACCGGGCCCGCCAGTCGCAGATCACGCAGGAAATAGCGGAGATCGTTGGGGGAGCTGAGGCGCTACGTGGCTGAACGCATCGGAGATCTATGGCGACGCGAACGAAGGACGTGACCAAGAAGTCCGCCGGCGAGACGAAGAACCTGGGCCGAGTCGTTCAGGTCATCGGGCCCGTGCTCGACGTCGAGTTCGAGCCGGAGCACCTCCCCGACTTGTACAACGCCTTGCTGATCGAGCATGCCGGCAACGGCACTCCCCCGATCCGCCTCGTGGCCGAGGTGCAGCAGCACATCGGGCGGAACCAGGTGCGCGCGGTGGCGATGAGCTCGACCGACGGCGTGGTGCGCGGCATGGCCGTCGCAGACACCGGCCGGCCGATCACGGTGCCGGTGGGCAAGCCGGCGCTCGGCCGCATCCTCAACGTATTGGGTGAGCCCGTGGACGAGGGCGACCCGATCCCCGCCGAGGCCGAGCGCTGGCCGATCCACCGGGAGACGCCGAAGTTCGTCGACCTCGAGCCCAAGACCGCCGTGTTCGAGACCGGGATCAAAGTCATCGATCTCATCGCTCCGTTCGTGAAAGGCGGCAAGATCGGGCTGTTCGGGGGGGCCGGGGTGGGGAAGACGGTGATCATCATGGAGCTGATCCATAACGTGGCGATGGGCCACGGCGGCCGCTCCGTGTTTTGCGGCGTGGGCGAGCGCACGCGCGAGGGCAACGACCTCTACCTCGAGATGAAAGAGGGCGGAGTGCTCGCCTCCACGGCGCTGATCTACGGCCAGATGAACGAGCCGCCCGGCGCGCGCCTGCGCGTGGGACTCACGGGTCTCACGGTGGCCGAGTACTTCCGGGACGTCGAGGGGCAGGACGTCCTCGTGTTCATCGATAATATCTTCCGCTTCACCCAGGCGGGCTCCGAGGTGTCGGCCCTGCTGGGGCGCATGCCGTCGGCGGTGGGCTACCAGCCCACGCTCGCCACCGAGATGGGCGAGCTGCAGGAGCGCATCACGTCCACCCGCAAGGGCTCGATCACGTCGGTGCAGGCGATCTACGTGCCCGCCGACGACCTCACGGATCCCGCGCCCGCGACCGCGTTCTCCCACCTCGACGCCACCGTCGTGCTGTCGCGTCAGATCTTCGAGCTCGGCATTTATCCCGCGATGGACCCGCTGGCCTCCTCCAGCCGCATCATGGACCCGCAATATCTCGGCGAGCGCCACTACCGGGTGGCGACCGAAGTGCAACGCATTCTCCAGCGCTACAAGGACCTGCAGGACATCATCGCGATCCTCGGGATGGACGAGTTGTCGGAGGAGGACAAGCAGCTGGTGGCGCGCGCCCGCCGCGTCCAGCGGTTCCTGTCCCAGCCGTTCTTCGTCGCCACGCAGTTCACCGGGCTCGAGGGGAAGTACGTCAAGCTCGAGGAGACCGTCGCGTCGTTCGAGCGCGTCGTGGCCGGCGAGTTCGATCACCTCCCTGAGCAGGCGTTCTACATGGTGGGCGGGATCGAAGAAGTGCTCGAGCAGGCCAAGCGGCTCGCCTCGGCCTGACCCATGCACGTGACCGTCGTCTCCCCCGAACGCGCCCTGTTCGACGGCGCGGCCGAGTCGGTCGTCGCCCCCGCCGTGGATGGGCTGGTGGGGATCCTGCCCCGCCACGCGCCGTTCATGACCCTGCTGGGTGACGGAGTCGTCGCGGTGCGGCGCGACGAAGGGACCACGCGGTTTCGGGTTTTTGGCGGGTTCCTCCGGGTGGTGGGGGAGGCAGTCTGGGTGGTGGCGGATCGGGTCGAAACCGCTTGACAGAAAGGCACTTACATTTATCCTTGGGCGGGCTATCGAGCCCGCCCATTTTCGTTTTGAAACGGTCCTAGCCCGGAGAGGGGAGTAAGGCGTGCGGTTCCCGTTGAGCTCGGCCTCCCTGTTCCTCGAAGGCCGCTTCATGAGCGTCTCGACCAGCGGGAGCTCCACGACGTGGCTGCCCATCATCGTGGGGATCAGCTTCGGCCGGTAGCGGCGCCGGCGGTTTGAGCCGCGGGGCCGAGGGCGCCCGCCGGGCTTTTTGGGCCTATCTCTTGACAGGAGAACGGGGTTCCCTTAGAGATGACGGGGCCCGTAGCCCCGAAGATACACCGAAAACGGACATGACCATGAAGCCCTAGAGGAGGTTCGAAGCACATGCGAACGCTTCTCGGTAGCGCGTTCCTGCTCGCGCTCGTGATGTGGCCGGCCGCGCTCGAGGCCCAGCGCCGTGGCGCCGCACCCGCCTCCCAGAAAGAGTTCGGCGTGGATGTGGGAATCGCGTGGTACGACCCCGACGGAGGTGAGCAGGGGATCCGCCTTGCCACTCCGCTCGATGTCCGTGTGGGGTTCGTACCGCGCGCCGGCCAGAACATCATGTGGGAGGGTCGCTTTAGCCTTGCCTTCGACAGCAAGGGTGGCTCCGATGCGGCCGGCGACCCGGCGAGCCTATACGTGTTCACCCCCGGGGTGAACCTGCTGTACGCGTCGCGCCCCGGTGGCCACCGCACCGGGATGTACTTCACGGGAGGCGCAGGCCTCAACCTGGTTGACGTTGGCGAGTTGGGCGGGGCGGGGTTCTCGCTGAACGGTGCGGTCGGCTGGCGCAAGCCATACGGCAGCGCCGCCCTCCGCTACGAGGTCGGCCTTCAGTGGGACAGCGAAATCGAGGACTCCGGAGCGATCATCTTCCCCAGCACGCTGAGCATCGGCGCGCGGGTCGGGATTTCGCTCTGGCGCTGACGTGGTACCCGGCGCGGCGTGAGCCGCGTCACCGGTCATCGAAACGTGGCCCGGCCCGGCGGGGCGGGCCACGTTGCCGTGTGGGAACGCGGTCGCGAGGTCCGGGTACATCCCGGCCGACTTGCCAACTGGAGATCGGGGAGAGCGATGCGACGGACGATCACGTTTCTGACTGTGACGGCACTGCTCGGGGTGGGCGCCGACGCGGCGGCCCAGGCGACGGGCACGCCCACGTTCAACGCGCCGTATCGCGCGTTCACGCGCTCGGAGTTCGGTGCCCTGTTGAGCTTTCCGGAGGGCGGCGGGCTCGCGCTCGAAGGCGCGTACCGCCTGGCGAGCGGGCGGTTCGACATCGGCTTCAAGGCCGGCTTCTTCGATCCCGAGGGACCGGGCGACGCTGTGGTGCTGGTGGGCGCCGAGGCGCGCCAGCAGGTGATCCGGCACACGGTGGACTTCCCGCTCGACGGCGCGTTGGTGCTCGGCGTTGGCGGGCAGTTCGTGAGCGACAACTCCCTGCTCATCGTGCCGGTGGGCCTGTCGCTCGGCCGGCGCATCGATCCCGAGGGCTCGACCATCAGCATCGTGCCCTACCTCCAGCCGACGTTGTTCATTCTCGGCGGGGACGTGCCGGATCACGTGCAGTTCGCCCTCGGTCTGGGCGCCGACTTCCGGGTCACCCCGCGGTTCGACGGCCGCATCGCGGCCGGGATCGGCGATCTGGAGGGTGTGTCGCTCGGCTTCGTGTGGGTGCATTGACGAGTCTGACCCCGGGCGCGAGCCCGGAGTTCAACCCCCGGGAATGTCCCTAGCGTTGGGCGGCGGTTGCCCGGGCGGGTTCGCCCATGAACGTACTTCGTGCGGAGGAGCACACATGAAGCGCTTGACGGTAGCGATCGCGCTCGCCGCG
>JBOHSV010000305.1:0-2871 GCA_050921735.1 Gemmatimonadales bacterium
GTGGTGCGCACGACGCCCGCGGCCGTGGGACCCAGCGCATCGGCCCCGGTGGTCACGCCCCGGCGCCCCAGCAACAGGGCGTCCGCGTCCCGCGCCAGGGCGCCCAGCTCGAGGTCCGGCTCGCCGCGGCGCGCCACGATCTCCACGCTCAGGCCGGCCGCCGCCACCCGCTCCCGGGCCCGCTCGAGCATCGCCGCTCCGTCGTGGGGCGGCCCGGCGTTCTCCCGGATGTGGGCCGCGATGATCGTGGCGCGAAACCGCCGCGCCAGCACTACGCCCTGCTCGAGCGCCACGTCCGCGCGCGGGCTGCCATCCAGGGCGACCAGCAGGCGCGTGAACACGGTTCGGCGGCGGCGCTCAGGGGAGGACGGAAAACGTCTCGAGCTGGCGCAGCGGAAACGCGAGCACTTCGCCGGTCATCGGCAGCCGCCCCTCCAGCACCTCGTCGCGCTGGTGCGTGTCGAGCCGGACCGCGACCACCACGTACTCCGTCCCGCGGCGACGCAGCGCCACCCGCCGGCGCTCCCGGACCGCGCGCTCCAGAGCGTCCAGCGCCTGCGGCGTGAGCCGGCGGTATTCGGGCGCGACGGGCGCGCGCCGCCTCATGACACCGCGATCCGGCCGGCCGGTCCCGGCAGCACGCGCCCGATGACCGCCGCCGCGGGCGTGCGCTCGCGTTCCAGCGCCCCGAGCAACGCCGCCAGCCGTGCCTCGGGAACGGCGATCAGCAGACCGCCGGACGTCTGTGCGTCGCTGAGCAGCACGCGCTCCACTTCGCCGACCGCCTCGCCGAAGGTCACCGACTCCTCGAGGCTCGTACGGTTCCGCTGCGAGCCGCCCGGGATGGCTCCGCGCTCGGCCGCCGCCCTCGCGTTGGGGAGGACGGGCACGGCGGTGGCCCGCACCTCGGCCGCCGCCCCGCTCGCGCGCAGCACGTTGTGCAGGTGCCCGAGCAGGCCGAACCCCGTCACGTCGGTGGCGGCGTGCGCCCCGGCCTCGAGCATCGCGCGCGCGGCGCCCGCGTTGAGCGTGGTCATCGCGGCCACGGCCGGCGCCAGCTCCGCCTCGGACAACAGATCGCGCTTCAGCGCCGTCGTGAGCACGCCGGTGCCGATCGGCTTCGTGAGCACCAGCGCGTCGCCCGGGCGGGCGCCCGCGATGGTCATGATGCGGTCCGGGTGCGCCTCGCCAAACGCCACCATCCCGTACTTGGGCTCCGGGTCGTCCACCGAGTGGCCGCCGACCACGAAGGCGCCCGCCTCGCGCGCCACGTCCTGGCCGCCGCGCAGCACGTCGCCCAGCAGGTCGAGCGGCAGGGTGCCGCGCGGCCAGCCGACGAGATTCAGCGCGAACAGCGGCGTCGCGCCCATGGCGTACACGTCCGAGAACGCGTTGGCCGCGGCGATGCGGCCGAAATCGTACGCGCTGTCCACGACGGGCGTGAAAAAGTCCACCGTCGCCACGACGGCACGGTCCGGCGCGAGCCGGAACACGGCCGCGTCGTCGCGTGTGGCGGCGTCGACCAGGATCCGGGGATCGGTCGCGACGGGCACGTGGCGCAAGACCTGCGCCAACTCGGCCGGGCCGAGTTTGCAGGCTCAGCCCGCGCCGTGCGAATAGGCCGTCAGTCGAATCGCGCTCATCGTCGTGATGGTGGCCATGCTCGCGGGAATATCGCTAATCTTCCAGCGCCACCCGGAGTGCCCGCAGGCCGATCACCGCCCGCTCCTCATGCACGGCGTCGTGCGGCGGGTCGTCGAAGCTGCCGTCCTCGCGGAGCTGGGCGATCAGCCGGGGCGCCGCCTGGGCCACCACCAGGCGCGCCGGCCGGATGCCCGCCAGCACGAGCGCTTCGAGCATGTGGAACAGGTCCGCGTCGTCCCAACCGCCGTCCGGTTTCTGCGCCTTGCCCAGCCGGTTGACCAGGCCGTCGAGGTGGCGCCGGTGCGGGGGCGGCACCAGGGCCAGCGCGCCGAGGGCGCAGGCCGACAGGTCCAGAGTGGGCGGCTGGGGGCCGTCGGCGAGCTGGTCCACCAGCCGGGCCACGCCGGGTCGCTCCGCGCGCCGAGCGCGCAGCAGCACCCGCAGCGCGAGACAGCGCGCCGCGAACGCGGATCCCTCGGGGTCCGCGAACGCCGCGCCGTTCGGCAGGGTGAGCGGGGCCGGATCGGGGATCGTCTGGGCCTCGAGCTGGCCGAGGATCCACGACACCAGGCGGTCCAGGCCGCCGTGCAACGGATCGGCCCCGAGATCCATCATCTCCCAGGCGGCCCACGCCGTGCGGATCAGGGACCCGTCGATCGATCCGTCCATCCTGGTGCGGGCGCGGCGCTCGCTCACCAGGATCTCGGCGAGCTTCGCGTCCCCCGGCCGCTCTTTGCCCGTCAGCTGGCGCGCCCGAATGCCGGCCCGCGTGTCGCGTGCCGTCAGGAACCCTTCGACCTTGGTGAGTGCGCTCTTCAGCTTTTTCATCGCAGCCTCCAGGCGAGGAGCGCGCCGGCGCCGAGGTAGCGCGCCGTCTCGAGCAGGGCCAGCCAGATCTCCGCACGGGTCAGCGCCCGGGCGGCCAGCTGCGGGAGCCGGGCGGGAAAGGCGGCGAGGAGCCCTACGAGCAGGAAGAGCAGCCACCACCCGCCGGCCCCCAGCGAATCGAACCACAGGGACGCGAACAGGGTCACGACCGCCGCCTCGCCCAGCGTCCAGCCGATGGCCCGCCGGCGCTCCGCGCCCGGGGCCGGCAGGGGACTGCCGACGAGGCGCCTCGCGCCCCACCCCGCGGCGATGAACCACGCACCGACGGGGAGCCACGCCAGGACGAGGCGCGCCAGCGTCACCCCGCCGCCCGGTCCCGCTTCACGGGCGGCGCCCGGG
>JBOHSV010000306.1:0-1542 GCA_050921735.1 Gemmatimonadales bacterium
CGATAGCGCCGCAGCAGCCGGTCCAGGAACCATCCCAGGTAGCGGTCGAGGCGCAGCACCATGTCGTGCACCTCGCGCGAGTGGGGCCCGAACGTGTGGCCCACGGCATCCGTCGCGGACAGGCTGATCGCCACCAGGTCGGTGGCGCCGCGCCGTCCCAGCTCCAGCGCCTCCACCCCCGCCAGCGCGAACGCGAGCGTGAGCGAGTCCATCGCTGGCGTGCCGGCGAAGGTCCACGCCGCCGCGGCGCTGTCGGCCGGCAGGGCGTGCGGGAACGTGTTCCCCTGCCCCCGATTCTCCCATGGCTGGTCGTCCGGCTCCGGGTAAAGGCTGTCGGGCAGGAGGGTGGTCCACGCGGTGCCCGCCGCCTTGAACGGGATGCGCCGGCCGTTGAACGCGCGCACCCAGCGCGGGAGCGAGTCGCGGTAGTACGCGCTCGTCGTGAAAAACCCGCCCTGATACCAGTACACGTGCTCGCGCGCCCGGCCGACCGGAAGGATGGCGCCGCGATCCTTGCGGGACACCGACAGCGCGCGCGCCCGCGCGTCCGCCGCCTGGAGCCAGTCGAACAGCGCAGTGCCGCGGAACCGGTGGGGCGACGCGCCGGGCCCGGCGACGCCGATGAGCGGCGCGGTGGAATCGAGCACGCCCGCCGCGTTGCTGGCGATCCCCGTATGGGCGGGCCAGCGGCCGGACAGCACCGTGGAGTGGCCCGGCGCCGTTTCGGTGATCGCGTGGTCCTGGTAGGCGTCGGTGAACACGGCCCCCTGGCCCAGGAGACGCGCAAGCCCCCCCGTGAACTCACCGCGCCAGCGCGCCAGGTAGTCTGGGCGAAGCTGGTCCACCGTGATCATCACGACCAGGCGCGGTTTGGGAGGTGCCGCCGGCGGCGGCGCGAGGAGCAGCGCGGTGAGCGCGCAGATCATGCTTGAATAGTAGCCGAAGCGGCGGCAACCGGCTGGCCCCGGGGTTCGCGCAGGGCCAGGAGCCAGGCGACGCCCACCACGGCCGCCGCGAGGTAGAACGGGAGACCATGACCGAGCTCGTAGGTCAGCGTCCCGCCCACCGGTCCGACGATGCTCATGATCCCGCGAAACGTCTGCTGGGCGCCCATGACGAGCCCGACCTCGTCGCGCTCGGCGCGCTGGCTCACGAGCGAGGTGGACGCGGGGAACAGGAGCGCGGTGCCGACCGGCACGAGGATCAAGAACATGATGAAGAGGGATACCGCCCCACCGGTGGGCATGAGCAGCGCCGGCACCGGCATGAGGGCGAGTCCGGCGGCGAGCAGCACGGTGCCGAGCTGCATGGTCCGCACCTCGCCGAACCGCTCGTTGGCCCAGCCCACGATCCACACGCGCATGAGCACGCCGACGAGGCCGAAGACCGGATAGAACAGGCCGATGGTCCGCTCGGTCACGCCGAACGTGTCGCGCAGGTACAGCGCCAGCACCCCGATGACCACGTTGAGCGCCAACATCCCCACCACGTAGATCCAGATGACGCGGTGTGCCGGCGTGCCGGGGTGGCGGAGAATCTCCC
>JBOHSV010000307.1:0-7478 GCA_050921735.1 Gemmatimonadales bacterium
CGGTCGGCGGCGGCCGCGGCGGCGGCGAGCAGGGGGCGCACACTGTTCAGAAACGCGGTCGCCTGGCGTACCCGCCCGGAGCCGACGAGCGTCTCGATCCGCTCCGTCGCCGCGGCCAGCGAATCCAGCAGCGCCCCGAGCGGTGCCGCGGGCTCCCGATAGCCGATGGCCCCGAGGCGCGTCCACGCCTCCCGCGCCACCCCCCGCTCGTGTCGCATGCCCTGGCGGAACACCGAGTCCGGGACGGCCACGTAGCTCCGCGTGTAGCGGTCCAGCGCCGTCAGGCTCGCCCGCAGCGCCCCGAGAACCTGGAACGCCTCGGTGTGGCTTTCGCGGAAATGGACCGCGATCTGGCGCAGCTCCGCCAGCCGGCTCGTGGCGTAGAGCAAGGGGAGCGCGAGCAACGCCGCCACGGCCACGAGGGTCAGGGAGAGCCGCCCGCGAAACGTCATCGGCTCAGGGCTCGAGGGTCTTGCGGATGCGAGCCAGCTCTTCGCGCAGCCCGGCCAGCTCGCGCTCCAGGGCGCGGATCCGCTGGGGCATGGTCGGCACGGCGGTGGGCAAGGTCAACGTGTCCGACACGGCCCCGCACGCCTCTGCTGCCACCGGCGGCGGCTGCGCACCCAGCTCGAGCGCGAGCAGATAGAGTGCCTGCGCCAGGGATCGCCCGCCGGCCCCGTCGGTCGGCACGTGCGCCAGATACCGCGCCGCCAGGGCCGCGCCCCCGTTCAAGTCGCGGGACGGGTTGCGGGGGTCGATCGACGCCGAGGTCGCGAGGAGCAGCGCGTAGCGCTCGACGGGCGTCGCCGGGCACGGGCCCGCCAGCGACACGAGTTCGGCGACGGCGGCCGCGTGGTCCCCGCGCTCCAGGTCGTCGACCGCCCGGTCCAGGGTCGCGTCCGGCTCCGGTATCGGGAGGTGCGCCCCGGCGCACCCCAGCGTCGCCACCGCGAGGGCGAGGGCCACTCCCCACCCGGTCACCGGGCCACCGCCGCCGGCCGGTCGTCCGTCGCCAGCGCCTCGAGCGCGGTGCGCTCGATCGTCATGAACGCGTCCACGACGTCGGGGTCGAACTGTCGCCCGCGCTCCCGCACGATCTCCGCCACCGCCGGGGCCACGCCCCACGCGGACTTGTACGGGCGTCCGTGAGTCAGCGCGTCGAACACGTCGGCCACCGCCACGAGTCGGCCCACCATTGGGATCTCCGTCCCGCGCGCTCCGCTCGGATACCCGGTGCCGTCCCAGCGCTCGTGGTGCGAGAGCGCGATGTCCTTCCCCAGCGCCAGGAGTGGAACCCCGCTCCCGGAGAGGATCGCGCCGCCGATCACCGTGTGCCGCTGCATCAGCAGCGATTCTTTCTCGTCCAGGCGGCCCTGCTTGAGGAGCACGTAGTCGGGCACCCCGATCTTGCCCACGTCGTGGAGCGGGGCCGCCCGCCGAATCAACTCGACGGCGTCCGCCGCCTGCCCGCTGGCCTCGGCCAGTATGGCCGCGAGCCGGCCCACGCGCTGCGTGTGGTACCCCGTATCGTCGTCGCGAAACTCGGCCGCCCGCGCCAGACGCTCCAGGATCTCGACGCGCGCTTCCTCCAGCTCTTCGGTCCGCCGGACCAGCTCCGCCGTGCGGTCGCGCACCCGGGTTTCGAGCAGGCGGTTGTGCTCTCTGAGCTCGAGGTGCAGGAACCGCGTCTCCAGCAGATTGTGCACCCGCAGGCGCACCTCCGTTGGGCTCAGCGGCTTGGTCAGGAAGTCCCTGGCCCCGCCGGACAGCGCCAGCCGCTTGGCATCCGCGCTGTCGTCCGACGTCAGGACGAGGATCGGGAGGTACTCGTCCTGGGGAATCTCCGCGGCGAACCGCCCCAACAACTCGAGCCCGTCGACCTGCGGCATGCGCAGATCGAGCAGGATCAAGTCGGGCTCGAGCGCCCGGCACAGCGCCACGGCCCGCCGGGGGTCGGTGGTGCTCGCGAGGTCGGTATAACCGGTCGGCTCGAGAATCCGCCGGACCAGGTCGATGTTGATCTGCTCGTCGTCGACTACGAGGATGCGCGGCTGTCGCGGAAACGCGTGAGGCACGGTTGCTTATCCTCGTACGTGGGCTGCGCTCCGCCGCTGGACCAGTCTCGCGCCGCGCATGGGACGCCGTTGTGACCCCCCCACCCCCGATGCACCGCCTAAAGACGCCGCCGGCCAGCCACGAGTCACATCCGAACGGTCGAGGGGAAGCGGGGGCGACGCTCGGAGTGTATCTACCGCCTACCTAACCGTTTGGCCAGGGGCTCACTGTGATGTGCGACACGCCGAGACCGGTGCCCGCCCCACTGCCCGTCCCATCATGCAAACGCCTGGAGCCCGGTGATCTCCTGGCCGAGGATCAGCGTGTGGATATCATGCGTCCCTTCATACGTGTACACCGACTCGAGATTCGCCAGGTGCCGCATCGCCTGATATTCGGCCAGAATGCCGTTGGCCCCCAGCAGGCGCCGCGCCTCGCGCGCCACCTCGGTCGCCATGTTGACGTTGTTCCGCTTCGCCAGCGACACCTGCTGCGGCGTCACCGTCCCCTGGTCCTTGAGCCGGCCGAGCTGGAGGCACAGGAGCTGGGCCTTGGTGATCTCGGTCAGCATGTCGGCCAGGCGGGCCTGCTGCAACTGGAACCCGCCGATGGGTTTGCCGAACATGACCCGGTTCCTGGCGTAGCTGACCGCCTCGTCGAAGCACGCCAGGGCCGCGCCCACGGCGCCCCAGGCGATCCCATACCGCGCCTGGGTGAGGCACATCAGCGGCGACTTCAGGCCCTCCGACTTGGGGAGCAGCGCGTCTTTGGGCACGCACACGTCTTGGAGCACCAGCTCGCTCGTGTCGCTCGCGCGCAGGGACAGCTTGCCCTTCTGGTCCTTGGCCGAGAACCCGCGGGTGTCGGTGGGGACGATGAACCCGCGGATCGAGTCGGCATCGTCCAGCCTGCCGGTCTTGGCCCAGATGATGGCGGCGCTCGCGGTCGAGCCGTTGGTGATCCACATCTTGGCGCCGTTCAGGATCCAGCCGTCCGGGGTCTCTTTGGCCGTCGTGATCATGCCGGCCGGGTTCGAGCCGTAGTCGGGTTCGGTGAGCCCGAAGCAGCCGATCACCTCGCCCGACGCCATCCTGGGGAGCCAGGTCTTCTTCTGCTCGTCGGAGCCGAACGCGTAGATTGGGTACATCACGAGCGCCCCCTGCACGGACGCGAACGACCGCACGCCCGAGTCGCCGCGCTCCAGCTCCTGCATGATCAGCCCGTAGGCGACGTGGTTGAGCCCCGCGCAGCCGTACTGCTCCGGCAGGTTCGCGCCGAACAGACCCAGCTCGGCCATCTGGGGCACGAGCTGCCTGGGGAAGCGGCCCTCGACGTACGCGTCGCCGATGACGGGCATGAGGTGGTCGTCCACCCACTGGCGGACGGTATCGCGGACGGCGCGCTCTTCTTCGCTCAGCAGAGCATCGGTCTGGTAGAAGTCGACGCCGGTGAACTTGGGGGCCATTGCTACCTCGGTAGGGCGTTGCCCTGGTGCAGCGCGGCCCGCTCCGGCGCCGCCGCTCCCCGGGCGAAGGCGAACGTATCGCTCGGCTGGAACCGTTCCCGCTCCGCCTCCCAGCGAAAGAACGTGACCTGCACGGCGGCGGGTTCGATGGTGACGAAGTTGAAGCACGACGGGCGACCGCCGCGGGAGCGGGCGCAGAGGGTGCCGGTCGTCGAGACCACGACGCGGTCTTCCAGCACGTCGGCGCCTTCCTGGTGGTCGTGGCCGCACAGCACGACGTCGGCGCCCGATTCCACCAGGCGGCGCTGGGCCCGGCGCCAGCGCGACAGCCCCATGCGCTGGGAGATGTCGCCGCGCAGCACGTTGTGGTGCACCACCAACACGCGCGCCGCGCCGGCCGGCGCCGCGGCGAAGACGCGCTTGACGCGCTCGATCTCCCGCGCCGGGAGATGCCCCTTCACCGTCACGTCGCGCGGGTTGAACGTGAGCGAGCCCCACGCCAGCCCGTGCGCGGTGAGCGCGCCGGCGACCACCACGCCGGGGAGCGCGAGCGTCGGCGCCAGATCGTCGCCGAAGTAGCGGCGGTACTTCGCGTAGATCGGCGCCTTGCCGAAGGGAACCAGCGGGCGCCACCACCACTGGACGTCGTGATTCCCCGGCTGCACCAGGACGGGCGCCGTCTGCCGCGCGTGGTGCACGAACGCGCGGGCGCGCTGGAACTCCCCGTGGCGCGCCCGCTGGCTCAGGTCCCCGGCCACCACGATGGCGTCGGGCCGGAGATCGGGCAGCATCGCCTCCAGCGCCTCGATCTGGCGGATGGCGGCCACGCCGCCGAAGTGCAGGTCGCCCAGGTGGAGCAGCTGAACCGTCACGAGTCGATCTGCACCGTGTAGGTGAGCACGGCCTCCCCCCGGGCCGGCACCTGGAGCCGGAACCGCACTTCGGTGGCCGACAGCTTCCCGGCCGGCACGCTGCTCTCCACGATCCGCCACTCGCCCGCCCGCGCCTCGCGCACGTCCACGGTCACGGCCTCCGCTCTCGCGCTGGCGATCGTGACGCGATAGGCGGCGGTGACCCGCTGGCGCGCGGGCATGCCGCGGCGCGGCGGCGGCAGCTGCTCCTGATTGAAATCCGTCTGCACCCGCTCCGCCGTGAGATCGAACGCGTCGCCCGACTGGACGCGCACGTCGCGGGCGGGGGCGGTGTGCGCGATCCGTGCCTCGCCCACGAGTTGCACTCGTCCCGCGGAGTCCGCCTGATAGAGTTGGACGGTGCCCGCGGGGAGCGGCCGGTCGCCGAACCCCGCGCCGCGCGGGCGCTGGAGCGTGTACCACACCTGCACGGGCACGCGATTGGGCTCGCCGGGCTGGGGCCCGATCCAGCCGCGCCAGGGGAGCACGCCCGGCACCGCGAACTCCTGCGCGTACCCCGCGGTCCCGCGGGGAAACAGCGCCACCGTGGTCGCCACGCCGGGCTCGAGCGTGTGCCGGCCCGGCAGCGCGTAGACGTGCGTCTCGCCCACCGCTTCCTCCACCGCGCTCGCCATCTGCTCTTGCGCGCGGGCGCGGCGCATCCACGCGACCTGCGGCTCCGGCGGCGGGGTGGGCGCCCGCGCCCGCCGGATGCTCCCCGCCACGAGCTGGACGCTCGCGCTCTCGGCGCTCACGGCCGTGGGCGTGATGGTCGCCGTGCCCGACACCGCCGCCTGCCCCCTCCCCAGCACCACCTGGTACAGCGCCTCCCAGGTGGCTCCCTGCGTCACGTAGGCCAGCTCGGTGCGCGGCCGAGCGCGCGACGCCTCGAGCACGAGGGACGCCTCGGGCGCCGTGCGCACCAGGGCCGCCGGGAACAGCGGCTCGCCCGGAACGTCGAGGAGCAGCCGCCCGTCGCCCAGCTGGAACTGGGGCGGATCCACGCGCACCACGGTCGCGCGGACGGTGTCGCCCCTGTCCCGCACGAAGGCCAACGTCTGCCCCACGGCCGCCCGCAACGCCGCCGCTTGGTCGCTCGGGTAGCGGGCCACCGCACCGACCACCGACACCGCCGTGTCGGGCGAGAACAGGGTTGCGGGATCGAGCCCCTCGAGGCGCAGGGTGAGCGCGTTGCGCCCCCGCTGGAGGGCCTGGGGGAGGGTCTGCCGCACCACCACCCGCCCGTCACTATAGATGGAAAGGGACGTCTGGGCGCCGGCCGGGGTGGCAGCCGCGAGGCCGAGAGACGCGAGGAGCACGGCTGCCCGCCTCCACACCCATTCCGCATTCCGCAATCCCCATTCCCCATTCATTTGAGCCACTCCGTGGCCACTCTCCGGACAATGAGAGACGTCAGCACGTACCAGATCGCCACAGCGACCGCGCCCACCAGCCGAGCGGTGCGATCCGGCGGGACCGTGCGGATGATGTACACGGCCAAGAGGAGTGTGGTCCCGATCGCCACCCAGCGCGCGATCCGCGCGGCGCGGCGCCGCACGCGGCCCCAGCATTCCGGGCACAGATCGCCGATGGCGATCCCCGCCGTCGTGGCCCCGCACTTCGCGCAGGGGTGGCTAGACCCGCCGGGCCACGGCGCCGGCGAACTCGGCCGTAGAAGCATGGCCTCCGAGATCCCTGGTGCGCACGCCGTCCTGCACCACCGCCGCCTCGATGGCGCGGCGCAGGCGGGCGGCCGCATCCCCCTGGTCCACGTGGTCCAGCATCATGGCCGCCGCGAGCATCAGCGCCGCGGGGTTCGCGACGCCCTTGCCCGCAATGTCGGGCGCGGACCCGTGCACCGCCTCGAAGATCGCCACGCCGGCGCCCACATTGGCGCCCGGCGCGAGCCCCAGGCCACCCACCAGGCCCGCCGCCAGATCGGACAGAATGTCGCCGAACAGGTTCGTCGTCACGATCACGTCGAACTGGCCGGGGTCGATCACCAGCTGCATGGCCGCGTTGTCCACGATCTTTTCGTCCCAGGCGACGGTCTCCGGGAACTGCTCCGCCACCTGGCGTCCCGTTTCGAGAAACAGCCCGGACGTGGCCTTGAGGATGTTCGCCTTGTGCACCAGCGTCACCTTCTTCAGGCCGTGGCGCCGGGCGTAGTCGAACGCGAACCGGCAGATCCGGCGGCAGCCCTCGCGGGTCACGATCGACAGCGCCTCCGCCACCGCCTTAGGATCGTCACCCACGCGCACCGTGTGGTCGAACCCGACGTACATCCCCTCCGTGTTCTCGCGGATGATGACCAGGTCCACGCAGTCGTAGCGCCCGCCGGGCAGCAGGGTGCGCGTCGGCCGCACGTTGGCGTACAGGTCGAACACCTGGCGGAGCTGCACGTTCACCGAGCGGTACCCCTCGCCCACGGGCGTCGTGAGGGGACCTTTGAGCGCGAGACCGGTGCGGCGAATCGAGTCCAGCGTCGCGTTGGGCAGTGGCGTGCCGGCCTTCGCCACCGCCGCCGCGCCCGCCAGCTGCTCGTCCCAGTCGAACCGGACGCCCAGCGCGTCCAGCACGTCGAGCGTCGCCCGGGTGATCTCGGGCCCGATGCCGTCGCCGCGGATCAGCGTCGCGGCCCGGCTCACGGCAGCCCCGGGGTCAGCGCCTTGACCGCCGCCGTGAGCGCCGCCCAGGGATCGCCGCCGTCGCCGCGGGCGACGGTGCGCCACCCGACCTTGCCGAGACGCACGTCGACGAGGACGATCGACAGCTCGGCGGTGGCCGGATGGACCGACGGCCGGGTGGCCGTACGGTAAACGAGCGCGGCCGGGATCAGCGCGTACCGCCCGCCCGCGAGCGCGACGAGCGTTCGCAGCTGGGAGCGCAGCGGGTCCGGCACGTCGACCAGCCGGTCGGCCCGCAGGATCGCGCTCCCGAGCTGATCCGGATCGGCCACGATGCCGGCGGACCGGCGCGCCGCCCGGCGCAGCTCTTCGGCCGCCACCCAGGTGACCTCGGGCGCCCGGGCCGGAAGCAGGGTCGCC
>JBOHSV010000308.1:0-2927 GCA_050921735.1 Gemmatimonadales bacterium
CACCCCAACATCGAGGTCGTGCGGGGCGAGGTCACCGACCTCCCGTCGCCCGGCGTGGTTGCCACCGGCCCGCTCACCTCCGACGCGCTCGCCGCCGCGATCGCGGGCCGCCTCGGCCGGGCCTCCCTGGCGTTCTTCGACGCCATCGCGCCCATCGTCGCGGCCGACTCGCTGGACCACGATCGGTTGTTCCGCGCCTCGCGCTACGACAAGGGGGACGGCGCGGACTACCTCAACGCGCCTCTGACCCGGGCGCAATACGAGGCGTTCGTGGACGCCCTGCTCGCGGGCGAGCCGTTCACCCCGCACCACGAGTTCGACCGCACGCCCTACTTCGAGGCCTGCCTGCCCGTCGAGGAGATGGCGGCCCGCGGGCGCGACACGCTGCGGTTCGGCCCGCTGAAGCCGGTGGGGCTGACCCCAAGGGGTACCCCCTCTCCCGAAGGGAGAGGGGGACAGGGGGTGAGGACCCGGCCCTACGCGGTGGTGCAGCTGCGCCAGGAGGACCGGGCGGGGCAGATGTGGAACCTCGTGGGGTTCCAGACGCGGCTCAAGATCCCCGAGCAGCAGCGGATCCTCCGCACCATCCCGGGGCTCGAGCGGGCCGAGTTCCTGCGGTACGGGAGCGTGCACCGGAACTCCTACATCAACGCGCCCGCCGCGCTCACACCCCATCTCTCCGCCCCGGACGACGCGCGCCTGCTGTTCGCGGGCCAGCTGACCGGGGTGGAGGGCTACGGGGAGTCGGCGGCGACCGGGATCCTGGCTGGGATCAACCTGGCGCGCCTGCTTCAGGGCGGGGAGCCGCTGGCGCCGCCCCCCACCACCATGCTCGGGGCGCTGTACCGCTACATGCGGGAGGCCGATCCTGCGCACTTCCAACCGATGAACGCGAACTTCGGGCTCCTGGAGCCCCTCGAGCGGCCGGAGCGCGACAAGGCCAGGAAGCGGGAACTGCTGGCGGAGCGGGCGCTGGCGGAGATGGAACGGTTTGCCGGCCGGCTGGGCGTCCTTCAGGACGTGGCCGCGCCGAGCCCGGGCTTCAGCCCGGGAATCCGAGCGGCGGAGACCTGAGTTGTCTGACCCGGCCCATCTGTCGGAATTCGCCGACTTCCTGGCCAAAGAGCGCAACGACTCGCCGCACACGGTGACGGCGTACCGGCGTGACGTGGCCGCGTTCGCGGCGTTCTGCGACGACTTCTACGGCGGGATGTGGAGCTGGGCGGGCGTGGATCGGCTGGCGATCCGCGGGTTCCTGGGGGCGCTGGAGCGGCGCGGGCTGGGCAAGCCCTCGATGGCGCGGGCGCTCTCGGCCCTGCGGACGTTCTACCGGTTCCTCAATCTGACGCGGGGAGTGGAGGTGAACCCGGCCCGCGCGGCGCGCACGCCGCGCCGCGGCCGGCCCCTCCCCACGTATCTCGACCGCGCGGAAATGGAGACGGTGTTCAAGGATGCCGAGCGCCGGGCCCAGGCCGGCGGGTTCCGCGAGGCGCGCGATCTCGCGATGCTCGAGCTGTTCTATTCCACGGGCATCCGGCTGTCCGAGCTGGTGGGGCTGAACGGGGCGGACGTCGACCTGGTCTCGGACCAGGTGAAGGTGCGGGGCAAGGGCCGGAAGGAGCGGCTGGTGCCGCTCGGCGGGCACGCCGGCCGGGCCCTGCGGACCTACGTCCGGCAGCGCGACGCGCTGCTCGCCGACACCGGCGGGCGGCGAACCGTGGACCGGCGCGCCGTGTTCCTGAACCGGCGCGGCCGGCGGCTCTCCGCCCGCGGCGTGCAGCTCGCGGTCAAGCGGCTGCTGGGCGGGCTGGCGCGGGCGGCGGATCTGCGGGTCCACTCCCTGCGACATTCGTTCGCCACCCACCTGCTCGACGCCGGGGCGGACCTGCGCGCCGTGCAGGAGCTGCTGGGCCACGCCTCGCTCGGCACGACGCAGGTGTATACTCATACGTCGGTGGAGCGCCTGAGAAAGGTGTACCACCGGGCGCATCCGAGGGCGTGATACCACAAGGCTTCACCGCAGAGCACGCGGAGGGCGCGGAGGTGAAACAAAATGGTTGAAACTCTGCGCTCCCTGCGTCCTCTGCGGTGAAAGAATTGGGCGGAGGAGCGGTGCGGGAACCACAGATTCGCGGCACGACCATCCTTGGCGTCCGGCGCGACGGGCGGGTGGCGCTCGGCGGCGACGGGCAGGTGACCGTGGGCGACACCGTCATGAAAGCCAACGCCAACAAGGTGCGCGCGCTCAAGGGCGGCAAGATCCTGGCCGGGTTCGCGGGCGCCACCGCCGACGCGTTCACCCTGTTCGAGAAGTTCGAGGAGAAACTCGAGCGCCACCCGGGCAACCTGCCGCGCGCCGCGGTGGAGCTGGCCAAGGACTGGCGCTCGGACCGCGTCCTGCGCCGGCTCGAGGCCCTGCTGGTCGTCGCGGACCGGGAGCACGGCTACGTGGTCTCGGGCGCGGGCGAGCTGATCGAGCCCGACGACGGCATCCTGGCGATCGGCTCGGGGGGCAGCTACGCGCTCGCGGCGGCGCGCGCCCTGCTGCGCTCGTCCAGCCTGCCGGCGAAGGACATCGTCCAGCAGACGCTCGAGATCGCGGCGGAAATCTGCGTGTACACCAACTCGCACATCACCGTGCTGGAGCTCTGATGGCGGAGCCCACCGGCCCCGACGGGCAGCCCGCCCCCGCCCCCCCCGCCCCCCCCGCCCCCCCCGCCCACCCCGCCCCCGGTCCCGGCGCCGACGTCGCGCTGCCCTTGCTCGAGGAGCTGCCGCCGCGCCAGATCGTGGCCGAGCTGGACCGCTACATCGTGGGCCAGGAAGACGCGAAGAAATCCGTCGCCATCGCGGTGCGGAACCGCTGGCGCCGATCCCAGGCGCCGGAGGACATCCGGGAAGAGATCCTGCCCAACAACATCATCATG
>JBOHSV010000309.1:0-2381 GCA_050921735.1 Gemmatimonadales bacterium
GTCTCCTGACCGACCGCGCCAAGGTGTTCACCGACACGCCGCTCCCCGGCGACAACGCGGTTGCGGCGCGCGCGCTGCTCAAGCTCTATCTCCTGACGAGCGAGGATCGCTGGCGCTCGCTGGTCGACGAGACGCTTGCGTCGTTCGCCGGGGCCGCGGCGGGCCGCGCGACCTTTGCCGCTACCTACGCGATGGCCGCCGAGGCCCACCTGCACAAGCCGCCGCAGACGGTGGTGATCGGGCCGCGGCGCGATCCGCGGACGGCGGAGCTGGCGCACGCGGCCTGGCGCACCTACCGACCGGGCCGGCTGGTGGCGATCTACGATCCCACGACCGTCGTGCTGGACTCCCTGCCCGAAGCGGTGGCGGGCGCCGCGCGGGTGTTCCGCAGCGATCCCACGCCCCGCGCCTATGTGTGCGTCGGGGAAACCTGCGCACCGCCCACGACCGATCCGGCGGCGGTGGCGGATCTCGTGCGCACCTACGGGCTCCGGGGAGGGGGGTAGCACCGCACTGTTGTGACCGAGGTGTCGAATGTCCACCAAGAAGGCGGTCCGAAAGCGACGGGGCGAACGCGACAGGGAGAAACGCGGCAGCCGGCGCCGAGGTACGCTCAACCTGCTGCTGCTCGTCCTGGTGGCGGCGTTGATCGTCCTCGCGACGGCGCTGATCCTCGGGCCGGGGAACCAGAATCCAGCCGGCGACCAGGTCTGGTCGCCGGAGCACGGACACTGGCACCGCCGATAGGTCTGCGGGGGGCTGTGTCCAGGAGGGAGAGCGACATGCGTGGCATACTGACGTTCGGGGCGCTCGCCGCGACCACGGCGCTGTGGTCCACAGCCTGCCGGTCGGGCGGCGATCAGGGCGCGGCGGACGACGTGAAAGCCGCCATCACCGCAGCCATCCAGTCGCAGGGTGACTCGATCACCGTCACCGATCCCGGCACCGGCCAGCCGGTCACGCTCGTCTTCGACCATGTGCATGAGAGCGTAGACGCCACGGCCGGCGGTCGCGACGTGGCGTGCGTGGACTTCCATGCGGCCGACGGCCGGGTGTTCGACGTGGACTACTACGTGGGCCGGCGCGACGGGAAGCCCGAGGTGCAGGACTACATCGTGCATAAGGTCGACGGACGGGAGGTGATCGCATCCACCAGGCGCGCCCGGCTCGATTCGACGCCGTAACGCCCGAAGACACCTCACCGCCACGGAGAGCGAGCGTCATGGCCTGGATCACGACGATTCCCGAGGGGGCCGCCGAGGGAGAGCTGCGCGAGGCGTACGTCAAGGTGCGGGCCGCCCGGGGGCAAGTCGCGAACATCTACCAGGTGCACAGCGTGCATCCCCGGGTGGTCACCGCGCACCTCGAGCTCTATCTGTCCCTGATGTTCGGTCCTTCGGACCTCACGCGGGCCGAGCGCGAATCGCTGGCGCTGGCGGTCTCGGCGACCAACGGATGCCGCTACTGAATCCACCATCACGGAGCGGCGCTCCGTCAGCTCACCAAGGATGACAGGTTGGTGGACGCGCTGAGCACATCACTGGAGGACGCCCCGCTGCCCGACCGCACCCGCGCCCTGGTGGACTACGCCCTCAAGCTCACCCGCGAACCCGCGCGGGTCGCTGAAGACGATCTCGCGCCCCTGCGGGCGGCGGGGCTGAGTGACCGCGGGATCCACGACGCCGTCTCGATCATCGCGTACTTCAACTTCGTGAACCGGCTCGCCGAAGGCCTGGGCGTGGCGCTCGAAACGTAGCCTCTTGCCACCCCGTGCCGGGGCCGGCACATTCGGCCCCCCAAGGTTGATCGGCCCGTTGCAAAGGGCCCGCTCCCTTCGCCCTGACGCCCTAAGCGACGCCACTCCGAACGCGAGCCCTCCGGCCGGGCCAGCCCTTCCACGCCAGGAGGTTCGTATGCGCCCCCAGTCTTTGCGCACCGCGATGCTCGCGGCAGCCCTCGGCGGACTCGCAGCCTGCGCGTCCGACAGGTCGATCTCAGCACCATCGGACCAACTAGCGCTCACGGCCCAGCGGGCCACGACCAGTGCCGGCGAGTGGAACTATCACGCCGGTGATGCGTTCCTGGCCGGGCTAGGCGTCCCCACCCCGAACATCGCCACGGCGTCGAACGGCGACCGCGTCGAGCTGAGCGGCACCGGGACCCTCGCGACCCACCCCAAGTCCGTGACGGGCGCCGGGACATTCACTCATAAGAACGCCGCCGGCGACGTGGTGGGCAGCGGGACCTGGACTGCGACGGAGCTCCTGAGCTTCCGCTCCTACGGACCCTCACCAGTGCCCGGGTTTCCGCCGGACTTCGAGGCGGGCGTCGCCGAGATCAAAGTGCACCTCTCGCCCGCTGCGGGCGGAACCGGTTTCGAC
>JBOHSV010000310.1:0-13875 GCA_050921735.1 Gemmatimonadales bacterium
CGCCAGGCGGTGGCAGACGCCCTCGAGCGCACCGGCTTCGTCGTCACCACGGGTGGCCTGGGCCCCACGCGGGACGACCTCACGAAGCGCGCCGTCGCGGAGCTGCTCGGCCGCCGCCTCGTGCTCGACGAGGGCGCCCTGCGGGCGCTCGAAGCCCGGTTCCGCCGGTTCGGCCGCTCGCCCATGCCGGCTGCCAACCGCAGCCAGGCCGAGGTCCCCGAAGGCGCCGCCGTGCTGCCGAATCCGCGGGGCACCGCCCCGGGCCTGTGGCTGGACGACGACCGGGGCCGTACCGTGATCATGCTGCCGGGGGTGCCCGCCGAAATGCGCGGCCTCCTGGCCGCAGAGGTCCTGCCCCGCCTGGTCCGGCGCGGCGTGGGGGGCGGCACGGTCGTCGTGTCGCGAACGCTCCGGACCACCGGGGTGCCGGAGTCGGCCCTGGCCCAGCGCGTCAGCGGCATCGAAGACGAGATCGCGCCGCTCACCCTCGCCTACCTGCCCTCCGCGGACGGCGTGGATCTGCGGATCACGGCGTGGGCGCTGGAGCCGGCCGAGGCAGAGCGGCGGCTCGCCGCCGCGGCCGCGAGCCTGGCGGCGCGGCTCGGCGACCATTGTTACGGGACGGAGCCGGCGGACCTGGCGGCGATCGTGCTCGAACGGCTGCGTTCCCGCGGCGGCCTGCGCCTCGCGGTCGCGGAGTCGTGCACCGGCGGCATGCTGAGCCAGCGCATTACCGCGGTCCCGGGCGCCTCCGACGTGTTCGTCGGCGCCATCGTGGCGTACGCGGACGCCGTGAAGCGCGACCAGCTCGGCGTGCCGGGGGAAACCCTCGCCGCCCACGGGGCCGTGTCTGAAGCAACCGTGCGCGCGATGGCCGAGGGCGCGTGTCGGGTATTCGCCGTCCCGTGCGCGCTCGCGGTCACCGGAATCGCGGGCCCCACGGGCGGCTCGGCGGACAAGCCGGTCGGCACGGTGTGGCTGGCGGCCCGGGCGGAGGGGGAGATCCGCGCGGTGCACCGTGTGTTCCCGGGCGACCGCGGCGAAATCCGCGCCCGCAGCGCCCAGGCCGCGCTCGACCTGCTCTGTCGCATGCTCCCGGCCCCCTGATGCCGTCCTTCAGCGCTCCCGACGGGACGTCGCTGGTCTATGACGCCTACGAGCCCCGGGACGCCCGTGCGGCGGTGCTGTTCGTGCACGGGTGGTCGGACCACGCCGGGCGCTGGACGGCGCTCGGCCGGCGGCTGGAGGAGGCGGGTCTCGCGGGGTACCTCGCCGATGTAAGAGGGCACGGACGCTCGGGCGGCCGGCGCGGCCACCTGTCGCGCTTCAGCCAGCTGCTGGGCGACCTGCAGGCGTTGCGGCGCGCGGTGCGCGCGCGGACGGCCGCGCCGCAGGTGTTGCTCGGTCACTCGTTCGGCGGGCTCGTGGTCCTGCGGTACCTCGAGACCCAGCCCAGCGACGCGCCGCTGGCCGCGGTGATCTCGAGCCCGTTCCTGGGACTCGGGTTCGCGCCACCCGCCTGGAAGCTCGTGCTGGCGCGTCTGCTCGGGGACCTCTGGCCCACGGCCGCGCTGCCGGCGGGCCTCGACGCCAGCCAGCTGAGCCGCGACCCGGCGGTCAACGCCGCGTACGCCGCGGACCCGTTGGTCCACCGCGTCATGACGCCCGGGGCCTGGAAGGAGATCCAGTGGGCCCAGCGGGCCGTGCCGGCCGACGGCTACGGCATCGAGTGCCCGCTCCTGTTCCTCCTGGCGGGTGAGGACCGCATCGTGGACGCGCATCTCGCGCGGGCCTTCGCGGACGGCCTCAAGGCCCCGGTCGAGGTCCGCTGGTACCCCGAGATGTGCCACGAAGTGCTGCACGATCCGCAGCAGGAACAGGCGATCGGGGACGTGCTGGCGTTTTTGGCGAAACGGGGAGTGAAACAGCGCTCGTAGGGCTATACTACGGTGCCAAAACGGCGTGCCCCCGCGGCATGCCGATTGCCGACTGCGATGGATTTGCATGAATACCGACGACAGGGAACCCAAAACCGAAGCAGCCGAGTCCTCGGCCGAGGCCGGTGGTGAGGCGGCGCCCCGTGAAGGCCCCCCCCCGGCCGAGACGGGTGCCGCCGAGCTGGCGGAGCTCAACGACAAGTATCTCAGGCTGGCGGCCGACTTCGACAACTTCCGCAAGCGCATGGCGCGGGAGCGGGCCGAGGTGTGGGTGCGCGCCCAGGCCGACCTGATCCAGCGGCTGGTGGACGCGCTCGACGACCTCGCGCGGTTCGCGCACGTCGATCCGGCCCAGACCGACGCCACGACGATCCACGACGGCGTGGACATGGTGGAGCGGAAGATCTGGAAGGAGCTGGAGACCGCGGGGGTCAAGCGCATCGATCAGGTCGGCGTGCCGTTCGATCCGAACCTGCACGAGGCAGTCTCGACGGTGCCCGCGCCGGCGCCGGATCAGGACCATACCGTCGCCTCGCTCATGCAGGCGGGGTACCAGCTGGGGCCGATCCTGATCCGCCCCGCGCGGGTCGTGGTGCGGACGTGGTCGGGCGCCCCGCCGCCGGCTGACGGCTGATGGCCTCGCACAAGGACTATTATCAGACTCTCGGCGTCGCCGAGACCGCCTCGAAGGACGAGATCAAGAAGGCGTTCCGGCGCCTCGCCAAGCAGTACCATCCCGATCGGAATCCGAACGACACCCAGGCGGCCGAGCGGTTCAAGGAGATCAACGAGGCGCACGACGTGTTGAGCGACCCGGCCAAGCGGAAGCAGTACGACCACCTGCGGCGCTACGGGGCGTTCGCGGGCGCGGGCCGAGCCGGGGAGGGGGGGCCGCGCGGCGCGGACTTGGGCGTCGACTTCGATCTGTCCGACCTCGGGTCCTTCGGGGGGCTGGGCGACCTGTTCTCGTCCATCTTCGGGCGGCGCGGGCGCGCCGAGGAGCCCGAGGAGGTCGAGGCGGCCGTCACGATCCCGTTCCGGGTGGCGGCGCTCGGCGGCAAGCTGCCGGTCACGCTCCCGGTCAACGAGGTGTGCCCCACCTGCGGCGGGAAGGGCGGTGCGCCGGGGGCGACGATCACGATCTGCCCGGAATGCCAGGGGCGGGGCACCGTGTCGTTCGGCCAGGGGAGCTTCGCCGTCAACCGCCCGTGCCCGATGTGCCGCGGCAAGGGGCGGGTGCCGTCCGAGCGCTGCCCCACGTGCCGCGGCGCCGGGGAGGTGCGGGTCGAGAAGCGGCTCACGATCACGGTGCCGCCGGGGACCGAGGACGGCGCGCGGGTTCGGCTCCGGGGGCAGGGTCCCCGCGGCAAGGGCGATGTGGTGGTGCAGTTTCGCGTGGAGCCGGACCGCTTCTTCCGGCGCGAGGGACTGGACGTGATCAGCGTGGTGCCGCTCAACCTCGCGCAGGCCCTGCTGGGCTCGAAGATCAAAGTCCGCACGCTCGACGGGCGCCGCGTGATTCTGAAGGTGCCCCCCGGCACCCAGCACGGGCAGAAGTTCCGGATCGCGGGGCAGGGGATCGAGAGGAACGGCCGCCGGGGCGACCAGTACGTGGAGGTGCGCGTCGAGATTCCGGAGAAGCTGACGCCGGAGGAGCAGGCGGCGGTAAAGGTGTTCGCGGAAAAGGCGGGACTGAAATACTGAAGGCGTTGCCGGTTGCCTGCTGCCCGTGGTGAGCAGTGGGCAGGTATTCGAAAGGTGATGGCCATGTTAGCATGATGGGTGTAACGTGTAGCTGGCGACAGGCAACCGCCAACGCTTGTTTTTGATGGGGTGTAGGTCAATTGGCAGACCGCCCGGCTGTTAACCGGGAAGTTGGTGGTTCGAACCCACCCGCCCCAGCTCGACGACTTGCAGTCGAACGAGCTAGAAGATGTCGCGCAGGGGACAGCGAAAGCCGGGGATGACGTCCTCGCCGTCCAGCTCCTCCTCCGGTCCCACGATCGACACGGTCCCGTCCGCACGGTGGACCCGCGTGTGGCGCCGCACCGGATCGAGAACCCAGACGAGCCGCACTCCCGCGCTGAGCCACTGACCCACCTTCTCCAGCACTTCACCCGGCCGGTCGCTCGGTGAGAGGATCTCCGCAGCCCAGTCGGGCGCCAGCTCGGCGTAGCCCTCCTCCGGAATCTGCGCCAGCCGCTGGCGCGCCACAAAGGCCACATCGGGGGCGCGCACCGTGTCGGGGTCGCGCTCGATCTTGAAGCCCGTGTCCTGGGCGAAGACCTCGCCGAGGCCGTGTCGTTTGATGAAGTCCATCACCCGGTACAGCAGGCGGGCGGACCGTGCACCGTGGCCCGTGCTCGGCGGCTCGCGCACGATCAGCACGCCACGCACGAGCTCCGCGGTTTTGCCGGGCTCGCGGAAGCGGAGGAGGTCCTCCGCCGTCTGGAGGGCCGGTGACGCCATGCCGGAAACGTAACGGCGTTGTGATTCCACGTCGAGCGAAGATGCGGCGCGACCGTCAACCGGGCGTCAACGCCGAGCTCGACTCTCGTATCCAATGACCGCTCTTGGCCTCGGGATCGAGCGCCTCGGTCGGCTCACCGCATCATGGGCCCTTGTCGGAGAAATCCCCCCAGAGATAGCGCCACGCATCCCGGAGGAGCGGCGTCCCGTCAGGCGCAAGCGGCGTGCGCACATCGACCGACGACCAGCTCCTCGATCCGCACGGCGTCTTTCGGCGGGAGCGTGCCCTGCAGGAGGAACCGGCGCACGTTGCTGTAGGCGGCGCGGTCGACGTCGATCGAGAACGTGGAGAGGGGGTGCGCCGCGACCGCAACGAATGCGGCCGGTGTCCGGGGCGGAAGAGGGGGAGGGCAGGCCGAGGCTGCCGAGTAGGAGCAGGGCGGCGAACGTGCGGTGGTGCATGACGTCTCCTTGTGGCCTATGGGCAGAGAGACGCCAAACCCCTTGCCCGGCATACAGGGCGACGCTACCGTGCCGGGGAACGCGCGCGACCGGGACGGGCCGTTCGCGCAACGCGCAACGGGCAACGCCTTTGATTACGGTTTATTGGGGTGTAGGTCAATTGGCAGACCGCCCGGCTGTTAACCGGGAAGTTGGTGGTTCGAATCCACCCGCCCCAGCTAGAGGATGTCGCGCAGGGGACAGCGAAAGCCGGGGATGACGTCCTCGCCGTCCAGCTCCTCCTCCGGCCCCAGGGTCGCCACGGTCCCGTCCGCGCGATAGGCGCGCGCGTATCGCCCGGCCGGGTTGATCACCCAGACGAGTCGCACTCCCGCGCTGAGCCACTGACCCACCTTCTCCAGCACTTCACCCGGCCGGTCGCTCGGTGAGAGGATCTCCGCAGCCCAGTCGGGCGCCAGCTCGGCATAGCCCTCGTCCGAGATCTGGCCTAGGCGGTGCCGCGCAACAAACGCCACATCGGGTGCGCGCACCGTGTCCGGTTGGCGTTCGATCTTGAAGCCCGTGTCCTGGGCGAAGACGTCACCCAGTTGGTGTCGCTCGACGAACTGCGTCAGGCGGTAGGCGAGCCGGTTGGAGCATCTCCCATGATGAGTGCCCGGCGGCTCGCGCACGATCAGGATGCCGCGTACGAGCTCCGCCGTCTTCCCGGGCTCGCGGAAGTGGAGCAGGTCCTCGGCGGTCTGGAGCGCCGGTGAGGCCATGGGCGAAAGGTAGCTCCGCTCCGAAGGAGATCCATGGGGGCTACAAAATAGCGAACAGGGGCAAGGGGACAGGCATCAGGGCAAGCCACGACTAGGTGGACAGACGGACCGATGGTGCGCAGGCTTCGGGGCGCGGCTCCGCCCCGAACCCCCGAACCCGTTCACCAACTATCCGTCTGTCCCCTGGTCGTGTCTGTCCTACCTACTGCCCAACTGTGAACTGCACCGTCTGGAGGACGTTTCCCGCCGCATCCCTCACCTCCACCCGCCACGCCCCCGTCCACTCCGCCGGGATCGTCTTCATGCTCCACGTGCGCCATGGCGATCCGCCGACGTTGAGCTCTACGTCGGCCACCTGCTCGTCACCCCGGAACCACACATGGTGAAGCACCGTGCCCATGCCGGGCTCGGCCCCGGTGACGCGCGTCCAGAGATACAGCGAATCGGTTGCGGCCGGGGTGGGAAGGGCGGTGACGGTGTCCTGCGGCATCCGGTCGAGCACCATGCGGGTCAACACGGCCTCGACGCTCAGGCTCGGCCCCTGCATGACCGGCGTGGCCGTGGTGTCCTGCGCCCGCACTGCGCCGGCCGTGGCGATGACCAGCACCAGCGTGATGGGCGTCACTCTCATGACGGCTCCTCCTGATTGGGGATGTCCGCGCTTTGTACGGCGCGGCGACGGCGGAGTTCCATCCACGCGCCGAGCACCGCCGCCAGCACGCATCCGGCCGCCGTCCCCCAGGTCTGAAACAGCATCTGGTACTGCAGCTGGACGCCGCGGCACTTGGCGGCGAACAGAAACCCCACCAGCCGGCCGCAGGATTCCTGCGTGTAGGCGAAGCCCCAGGCGGCCCCGAGGCCGATCAACAGGGGCAGGGAAGCGAGAACCACGTGGCGCAGCACGACGGACATCGGGCACCTCGGTCAGCGGGGGCGGGGGCCCAAGACGTACAAGAACACGTAATTGTAGATCCCGGTGAGGAGCGCGAGGCACCACACGAGCACCACATAAGGGCCCGTGTGCCGGTGGAGCGCGCGGAGCCGCGTCACCAGTCGGCTGGTCACCTGCCACGCCACGCCGGCCAGCGGTCCAGCTCGTGTCCGTCCCGCACGACGTGATACTGGTCGAAGTGCGCCACCGTGAGGCAGGAGTGGTTCGGGACGATCTCGAGGCGCTCGCCGACCCGGAGCCGGTGGTCGAGTGCCTCCGGGGACTCCGCCCGGATCACCCCGTGCTCCTGAGACAGCGAGGCGACCACCAGCTCCGGGTGGGCCCGCACCGCGCCCATCGCCGCCGGCCCCACGTGGGCCGGCCCCGGGTCCTTGGAGAGCGCCAGGGCGCCCGCGTCCACGACGACGTGCGCGGCCCCGGGCTGGTGCGACACGACGCTGGCCAGCACCGTGACGCCGACGTCCTCGAGGTCGCAGGCGCCGATCAGCACCATAGTGCGGTCGTAGAACACGTAGTTCCCCGGCCGGGCCTCGGTCACGCCGGTGAGATCGCGCACGGCCGCCATGGCGGGTGTGGAGCCGACGCTCACGGCGCGCACCGGCAGCCCGTCGCGCCGTAGCAGATCGGCGAACCACGTCATCACGCGGCGCTCCTCCTCGGCTACCGCGGCCGCCTCGTCGCGGCTCGCCGTGCGGTACGCGTGCCCGGAATGGCTCAAGATCCCGTCGAACGTCAGGCCACGCTCCGCACCCAGCTCCCGTGCCACGTCGAGGGCGTAGGGCGACGCCGGATCCACTCCCGCGCGGTGGTACCCGCAGTCGACCTTGAGCCACACGTGAAGGCCGGTGTGCGCGAGGCTCCGGGCGACGTCGAGATCGTCCACCACGACCCGCAGCGTAGCCCGTTCGGCCAGGCGCCGAACTCGCGGCAGGTGGCCCGGTTCGAGCGGGAACGCCCACGTGAGGTCGTCGAACCCCGCCGCCGCGAACACCTCGGCCTCCGGGAGCGTGGACACTGTCAGACCTCCGGCGCCGCGCGCGACCTGCCGCCGCGCCAGCTCCACGCACTTGTGCGTCTTCACGTGCGGCCGCAGCCGCACGCCGAGTGCCCGCATGCGGTCGGCCATGCGATCGAGATTGCGCTCCACCACGTCCAGGTGCAGAAGGAGCGCGGGCGTTTCGACGTCGATCACGTCCGGGGGGAGGTCACCGCACCAGGTGAAACGCCGTCTGTCGCCGCAGCACCCAGCGGATCCTCCCGTCGGGGCCGAGCACCGCTTCTTCCTCCTGCGCCATGCGGACCGGCTGGCCGTCCCACTCGGGCACCGGCGTGGTGGCCTGGAGCTCGATCGAGAACCAGGTGGACGGCTTGAGCCGCACGTCCCCGCGCCCGGGCACGCCCTCCTGGTGATCCCACAGCCCGATGAGCGGGCCCGCTCCGTGCCCGCGGTCGCCAATGGGGTGTGTGTATACCGTTCCAGTGATCCCCTCGGCACGCATGCGGTCGAGCGTCCGCGCCAGCACCTCGTTCCCCGTGCGCCCCGGTTGCATCTCCTCGAGCAGGAGATCCTGGAGGCGGTTCGACGTCCGCAGGGCGCGCTTGAGCCCCTCGGGGGCGTCGGTCTCGCCGGGCCGCAGCACGTACCCCATGTGCTGGGTGTCGGTGTTGAGCCCCAGCGCCGTGATCCCGAAATCGCAATGCAGCACATCGCCGCGCTGGATCACCGCGTCCGTCGAGTCCGTCATGTCCACCCCGCGGCGCTGGACGCTCACGGAGGGCTGGAACCAGGTGCCCAGGCCGAGGTCGTTCACGCGCTGGCGCATCCACCAGACCACGTCCTGCGTGGTCGTGCGGCCGGGGGTGATCGCGTGCCCGGAGAACGCGGTGTCGATCGTGCCCCAGGCGATCTCCATCATCCGGCGGTACAGCGGCAACATCGCGGGGAGCCGGATCTCCTGGTATTCGAGCGCGAGCTCCTCGGCCCGGACCACGCGCGCGAGCCACCCGGGCCCCAGCGCCTCCCGCATCTGCTCCCACTCGCCGGCCGAGAGGCCGTCGGAGAACGCGTGGGTGCGGGAGATGTTGACGGCGATGTTCCGTGGGTTGCGCTCCTCGACGACGCGGCGCAGCAGGTCCCACTGGGCCCGGCCCACGAGCTCGGGGCGGCGGCCGAGCGTCGGATCGACGGTGTCGCGCGCCGTGAACACCTCGTACAACCCGCCCTGCGAGGTGCCGCCGAGCGCCAGGCGCTCCACGCCCCGCTCGGGGCCACGGTCGAAGAAGACGTAGATCGTCCGCCGGCGCGCGGCGAACGTGGTCGGCGAGACGAGGGACCAGAACGCCGGGTCCTCGTTGTATTCCCGCATGGCCAGGACCCACATGTGTACGCCGTGGCGGCGCATGAGGGCGGGCAGGACGGAATCAAGCCGGGTGGCGAGCCAGCTTTGCTGAATGGCCGCTTGCTCGCGCCGGGTGCCGAGGGGACGCGTGGGTGTCGCGCTGAACGCCGGCCCCTGAGCCTGCGCCAGCAGCGCGGCGAGGAACAGGGCGGTCACTCGAGCGTGCGCCCCCGGACTTCGATGCGGCGGTATCGCTCGACTCGCCCCGACCCTCCCACGAAGGTGGATGCGAACCAGCTCGTGACCGAGACCACGAGCGCCGCGAGCGTCGCTGCGAACAGCCCGCTGACCGTGACGCCGGGCACGAGCCACGCCACCACCGCCAGTGAGATGCCGTTCACCACGAGAATGAACAAGCCGAGCGTGAGGATGGTCAGCGGAAGGGTGAGGAGGAACACGATCGGGCGCACCACGGCGTTCACCAACCCCAGCAGCAACGCCGCGACCACGAGGCGTCCGACCCCCTCGATGGTGAAGCCCGGAACGATGGTCGCGGCGGCCCACAGGGCCAGCCCCGTGATCACGAGCCGCGTGAAGAAGCCGGTCACGGCGTCAGCGCCGCGCCGCGACGAACTCGGCCGTGACGCCCGGCGCCATGCGCACGCCCAGCTGCTCGTCGAACAGGATCGCGCCGTGCAGGGAGTCGCCTCCCCGCCACGCGGCCCCGATGCCCGCGAACGGGCCGAGCTCCGCGGGCCAGCCGAAGACGTACAGGTGCTCGGGCTCGCCGAACCACGTGACGGCGAGCGTCTCCGCCGGCACGGCGAACGTCATCGTGCCGCGGAAACGGCACGCCTGCCCGACGGCGACCTTCGCGGTATCGAGCCGAAACCCGGCCAGCTTGAACCGGTCGCCCATCCCGTCGGGCAGCGTCAGCGTGTCGCCGCGGGCCACGACCCAGTCCCCCGCGTACGGCTGGGAGGTTCGGGCGACGCGCCGGAAGTACGCCGTGTCGCATGGATCGGCCGGCCCGCACGCGGCGAGCAGGGCGAGGGCGGCGAGGAAACGGCGCCCGGTCACGGGACGATCGTGTCGGTGGCCCGGATGCGTGCGCTCACCGAATCGGCGACCCGCATCGCCTTCCCGACGCCGCTCGCGCCGGGGATCTTCGACTGGGCCAGGATGCTGTCGCGCTGGCGCTGGGTGAGCGTGTCGTCCGTCGTTACCGAGCGCTCCCCGCCGGCCCCGCTGCATGCGACCGCGGCGACCAGGATGGCCAGCCACATCGTCCGAGGCATCATACGGGACAGTCTAGCGCGTCGCGGGCGAGTTGCCAAACGCTCACATGCCCGTTATTCCCACCCTGACGGGTGGGCTCGGCGAGACGTGGCCCCGAAGGGCACGAGTGTTGGCGCCCTTCAGGGCGCCGCAGCGCCGAGCCCGGACTTCAGCCTGGGAACCAACGGGAGATCGACCGTGAGACTCGCTTCCCTCGTGACCGTCGGCCTGCTCGCCGCCTGTCAGCGTCCCTCCGCCGTCACCCTGCTCGAGCGTGGCACGTGGGTGGACCTGTCGTACCCGTTCGACTCCACGACGATCTACTGGCCCACGGCCCGGCCGTTCCGGCTCGAGGTCGTGTCGGCCCAGCGGACCCCTGCGGGCTTCTATTACGCGGCCAACAACTTTGCCGCCGCCGAGCACGGCGGCACGCACCTCGACGCCCCGATCCACTTCGCGGAGGGCCGGCGCACGACGGATCAGATCCCACTCGGCGGCCTGATGGGCCCGGCCGTCGTGGTGGACGTGTCGGCCGCGGCGGCGACCGATCCCGATTACCTGGTGACCCCCGCGGACCTCGCGGCCTGGGAGCGCGCGCACGGCCGGATCCCGGACGGCGCCATCCTCCTGGTCCGCACGGGGTGGGGGAGCCGCTGGCCGGACCGCGCCGCCTACCTGGGCACCGCCAAGACCGGGCCCGCGGCTGTCCCGGAGCTCCACTTCCCGGGAATCGCCCCCGCCGCCGCGCGCTGGCTGGTGGAGCAGCGGCGCGTCGACGCCGTCGGGATCGACACGCCGAGCATCGACCACGGGCAGTCCGCGGCGTTCGAGACGCATCAAGCCCTGCTGGGTGCGAACATTCCCGCATTCGAGAACGTGGCGCGGCTGGACCGCCTGCCTTCCGCGGGGGCCTACGTGATCGCCCTGCCGATGAAGATCGCGGGCGGGAGCGGGGGACCGCTCAGGATGGTGGCGCTACTGCCAAAGTGAGTGCGGAATGCGGAATCGAAGGGCGGGGTCCAGTCCGCATTCCGCAATCCGCATTCCGCACTACGAGGGGAGCCCGGTGCGCAACAGATCCTCCATCACATCACCAAACCCGTCGATTTCCCTGAGGGTTGTATACACGTTCGGCGTCACGCGCACACAGCGGAACTCCGCGTGGTTGATGGGGGTGACGATGATCCGGTGCCGCTCCCACAGGTGCGCGACGAGCTGGTTCACGTCGAGCGCCGCCGGGGTGACCGAGGCGAGCCCGCACGACTGGGCGGGGTCGTAGGGCGTGAGGATCGTCACGCCCGGGAGCTGCTCCAGGCGCCTGGCCCAGCGGTGGAACAGAAACCGCAGGCGGGCCGCCTTGCGCTCGGCGCCGATCCCCTCGTGGAACGTCAGCGCCTCGGCGATCGCGTTGTGGTTGGCCGCCGGGTGGGTGCCGATCTCCTCGAACTTGCGGATGTTCGCATCCATCTCGGCGGGCGCGGCCATCAGCGGCCAGAGCCGCGGGATCTTCTCCTTCCGGACGTAGAGGAAGCCGGTGCCGTGCGGCGCCAGTAGCCACTTGTGGAGGCTCGTGCCGTAGTAGTCGCACTCCAGCTCGTCGCGCGTGAACGGAAAGTGGGCGTAGGCGTGCGCGCCGTCCACGATCACTTCGATCCCGCGCGCCCGCGCCAGGCGCGTGATCTTGCGGATGGGAAAGATCTGGCCGGTGAGGTTCGTGATGTGGCAGACGTGGATCACCTTCGTCCGCGGCGTGATGGCGCGCTCGAGGCGCTCGGCCAGGTCTTCGGGCGAGGGGGGCGGGACGGGGAACGTGATCTCCCTCAGGACGATGCCCTCGCGCCGCGCCCGCTGGCGCCACGTGGTGAGCATGCGGGGGTAGTCCTGCGTGGTGGTCAGGACCTCGTCGCCCCGTTGGAGGGGGATGCCGAGCTGGACGATCTCCAGCGCCTCGCTGGCGTTGCGCGTGATCGCCATTTCTTCCGGATCGCACCCGAAGCTGGCGGCCAGCCGGCGCCGCACCGATTCGATGTGCGGCTCGAGGATGTTCCACATGGTGTGGACCGGCGCCTCGTTGGAAAACTCGAGGTAGCGCCGCATCGCCTCCTGCACCACGCGGGGGCTGGGGCTCACGCCCCCGTTGTTGAGATTGATGATCGTGCGGTCCACCGTGAACGCCTGCTGGATCTCGAGCCAGAAGTCCTCGTCCTGGGCGACGTCTTCGGGCGACCGGCCGTTCACGGCTCTGCTCGCCCTGACCACGCGCGCCAGCGCGTGGTCGGTCAGAGCCGGGATGGCGGCGGACGCGGCGAACAGCGATCGGAGAAAGCGGCGGCGCGTCGTCATATCAGGTCCCCTTGAGACCCCGGTAGACGAACCCGCTATAAGCCGCCAGGTTGACCACCAGGACCAGCGTGCCGAGCACGAACTGCACGCGGGGGGTGAGCCCCGCGGGGTAGATGATCGGCATGAGGTAGTGCTCGATGAACCCGCCGCCGTACCCCGCCTCGCCGGCCCGGGCGCGGAACGCGTTCTCGAGCGGCGTGAGCGGGCACACCCACCCGTAATACTCGATCAGGACGCCCCACACCGCGAACGGCGCGTGCACCCACGCGAGCCAGCGCCAGCGCCACGTGAGGAACCCGCCGAAGACGATGAAGAGAATCGACAGGCCGTGCAGCAGCACGACCAGGCTCGCGAGCAGGCGCCACAGCACCCGTAGGTAATAAAGCGAAAACCCCCGCCGGGCCAGCCCGGCGGGGGTCCTCGGAGCGGCCGTGCCGCTCAGCCGACGAACAGGTCCAGCGGATCGAAGAAGTCCTCGATCGAGTCCCACACGTCGTCCAGGGCCTCGAGCAGATGCAGCATCACGAGCTGCTCTTGCTCCGACAGCTCGCGGTTGACCGTCACCTCACCGTTGGTGATCGTGATCCGCACGAACAGGCCGCCGTTGATCCGGACGTCGATCTGGCCGTTGATGGTGAAGGTCTCGGGCGCGGTCTCGGTGATGACGATCTCGCCCTGGACCGTGACCACCTCGCCGGGCCGGTGGAACCGGAAGTCGCGCGTGAACGTCCACGTGTTGCCGGCGAAATGCGCGTCGTCGTGGATCTCGAACGACACGCTCGAGTTGGCGAGGTCGAACGTCGCGTCGGCCGAGATGTCCGCGCCGGTCTGGGTCTCGCTCGCCGAGAAGGCGATGTCGAAGTCGAGACGTCGCGCGGCGCCGGCCTGGCCGTTGGCGAGGTACCCCGACACGGTGGCCCCGAACGAGCCGGTGCCCGGGGTGACGGCCGCCGTGTAGTCCACGTAGGTGACGGTGCCGGCGGTGTTCTTCACCAACAGGTGGAGCTGGAGCGTGTTCCCGGCGCTCTCGTCCAGCAGATCGGCGTAGCCCACCGGATTGAGCGGCGATGCGGGCTGCTCCGTGAACGGGTCGATCGCGTAGAGCACGAACCGGACGCCGGTGGCGGGACCGGTCTGGCCGGGATCCTCCACGTAATGCCCGGCGGCCTCGTCCCAGACGTAGACCTTGGTGTACAGCTCGTTGGGAATGATGGGGCCTGCCTGCGGCCCGGACAGGCTCGGGATCAGCGCCCGCAGGCCCTCGGCCGCGACCGCCGCGCGCGGCTGGTCGCGCTCGAGCAGGCCCTCCGGCCGGGTCGCGCGCAGCAGCGCGC
>JBOHSV010000311.1:0-9553 GCA_050921735.1 Gemmatimonadales bacterium
CCCTGGGGGCGGCGCGCCGGGAGGGGCGCGGCTCCAATCAGAGCGAGCGCCTGGCGCACGCCCTGGCCGCGTGCTGGACGCTGCCCGTCCGCGATCTGTTGGCGCGCACGCGGGACACGGCGACGCAGACGACGTTGACACCCGACGCGCGCCTGGCGAACGTGGCGGGGGCCTTCGCAGTGCGGAATGGCGAATGCGGAATGCGGAATGGGGAGGGGCAGCGGCATTCCGAATTCCGCATTCCGAATTCCTCATTGGTTCTCGTCGACGACGTCTTCACGACCGGCGCCACGCTGGCCGAGTGCGCGCGGACGCTCGAGGCCGCGGGCTACGACCAGGTCTCGGCGGTGACGTTCGGCCGCGCGGCGATACCGGACTTCAGCTAGGGAGCACACATGGCGGTGCGCGTAGGGATCAACGGGTTCGGCAGGATCGGACGTAACACCGTGCGGGCCGCGCTGGCCCTGGGGCAGCGCGACCTCGAATTCGTCGCCGTCAACGACATCACGGATACCCAGACGCTCGCGCACCTGCTCAAGTACGACTCGGTGCACGGCCGATTCCCGGGTACGGTCGAGGCGCGCGGCGACCGCCTCGTGGTCAACGGGAAGGAGATCGCCGTCTCGGCGATCCGGGAGCCAGAGCAGCTGCCCTGGAAGAAGCTGGGCGTGGACCTGGTACTCGAGAGCACCGGCCGGTTCACCGACCGCGAGTCCGCCGCCAAGCATCTCAGCGCCGGCGCGAAGAAGGTGGTCATCTCCGCGCCCGCGAAGGGGGAGGACCTCACCATCGTGATGGGCGTCAATCACGAGACGTACGATCCCGCCAGGCACGACATCGTCTCCAACGCCTCGTGCACCACGAACTGCCTGGTGCCGGTGGTGAAGGTCCTCATGGACACCTGGGGCTTCGTGCACGGGTTCATGACGACCGTCCACAGCTACACCAACGACCAGCAGATCCTCGACCTGCCCCACAAGGACCTGCGGCGCGCGCGCGCGGCCGGCTTGAGCATCATTCCCACCACGACGGGCGCGGCCCGGGCCACGAGTCTCGTGATCCCGGAGGTGAAGGGGAAGATCGACGGCGTGGCGCTGCGCGTCCCGACGCCCGACGTCTCGGTCGTCGACCTCACGGCCGTGGTGCAGCGGAAGACGACGATCGACGAGGTCAACGCGGCGTTCCGCCGGGCGGCCCAGGGCCCGCTCAAGGGGGTGCTCGAGGTGAGCGACGAGCCGCTCGTGTCGGTGGACTACGTCGGGAGCCTGTATTCGAGCGTGGTCGACGCCCTGTCGACCAACGTGATCGACGGCACGCTCGTGCACATCTCGTCCTGGTACGACAACGAAATGGGCTACTCCGCCCGCTGCGTGGACGTGCTGGCGTACATCGGCTCGAAGCGGTGAAGAAGCGCGGTCTGCGCGACCTGCCGCCCGCGGCCCTCGACGGCAAGCGGGCGCTGGTGCGCGTGGACTTCAACGTGCCGCTGAAGGACGGGCAGGTGACCGACGACTCGCGCATGCGCGCCGCGCTCCCCACCATCGCCTACCTGCGCGAAAAGGGCGCCCGCGTCGTCCTCCTGACGCACCTGGGCCGGCCGAAGGGCGGGCCCGACCCCACGTACTCGACCCGCCAGCTGATCGGCCCGCTGGAATCGCTGCTGGGGGCGCCGGTCGAGTTCATCCCCGACCCGGGCTCGGCCCAGAGCGCGACGCGGCGGCTCCCGCGCGGCGGCGTGGCCCTCCTGGAAAACACCCGGTTCTGGCCCGGCGAAGAGCGCAACGACCCCGAGCTGGCGGGCACGCTGGCCGCCCTCGGAGACCTCTTCGTGAACGACGCCTTCGGCTCGGCGCATCGGGCCCACGCCTCCACCGAGGGTGTCGCCCGCCTGCTCAAGCCCGCCGTGGCCGGCTTCCTCATGGAACGGGAGCTGCGCTACCTCGGCGAGGCGCTGGCCCACCCCGAGCGCCCGTTCGTCGCGGTGCTCGGCGGCGCGAAGATCTCCGGCAAGATCGACGTCATTCAGGCACTGGTGCCGCGGGTGGACGCGATCCTGATCGGCGGCGCGATGGCGTGCACGTTCTTCAAGGCCCTCGGCTTCAAGGTCGGATCGTCGCTGGTCGAGCCCGATCGCGTCGACCTGGCCAAGCGACTGCTCGCGGAGGGCGGCGCCAAGATCGTGCTGCCGCGCGGGGCCGTGGTCGCGCCGGCGCTCGACCGCGCGGCCGAGCGGCGCGAAGTGCCCAGCGACCGGATCCCCCCCGGGTGGGCCATGTACGACATCGACACCGTCACCCGCGCGGACTTCCGGGCACGGCTCGTGGCCGCGCGAACCATCGTCTGGAACGGCCCCATGGGCGTGTTCGAAACCCCGCCGTTCGAAGAGGGAACGCGCGCGGTCGCCGACGCCCTGGTCGAGGCGGGGACCCGGGGCGCCGTGACCGTGGTGGGCGGGGGCGACTCGGCGGCGGCCGTGGCGGGCCTGGAGGATCGACTCAGCCACGTCTCGACCGGGGGGGGCGCCGCCCTCGAGTTTCTCGAAGGCAAGGCCCTCCCGGGGGTCGAGGCGCTGGACGACGCATGAGGCGGCTCCTGTTCGCCGCGAACTGGAAGATGCACCTGGCGCCCGCCGAGGCCCGCGAGTACCTCGGTGTCTTCCTCCAACGCTACGCGGGGCTGCCCGACCGCGTGGTCTGGTTCTTCCCCCCCGCCGTGTCGATCGAAGCCGCGGCCCAGGCCGTGGCGCGGCGTCAGGACCTGCTGGTGGGCGCCCAGGATGTGCACTGGGAGCCCAAGGGGGCCTTTACGGGCGCCGTCTCGGCGCCACTCGTGAAGGCGGCGGGCGCTCGGGCCATGCTGGTGGGCCATTCGGAACGACGTCACGTGTTCGGCGAGACCGACGCCGACACGGGGCGCAAGGTGCGGGCGGCGCTCGCCGCGGCGCTCCACCCCGTCTTGTGCGTCGGCGAGCGGATCGAGGAGCGGGAAGGCGGCCGCGCCTTCGGTGTGGTCACGCGGCAGCTCGAGGCGGCGCTCGGCGGCATGGAGGGGGCGATGCTCGACGGCATCACCGTGGCCTACGAGCCGGTTTGGGCGATCGGCACCGGGCGCACCGCCACGCCGGCGGACGCGGCGGAGATGCATCGCCACGTGCGCGCCTGGCTGACGCAGCACGGAGCGGGCCGCACGGAAGTGCTGTACGGCGGCAGCGTGAACCGCGACAACGCCGCGGCGTTGCTCGCCCAGCGCGAGCTCGACGGCGTGCTCGTGGGCGGGGCGTCGCTCGACCCCTTCGGATGGGTCGAGCTTGTGCAGACCGGAGCCGGATGAGTATGTTCCGCGCCGCATGGCCATCGTTCTTCTGTGGGTGCTGATTCTCGACGCCGCGATCCTCGTCGCGGCGATCCTGCTGCAGGCGGGGCAGGGGGGCGGGCTCGCCTCGTTGGGCGGCGGCGCCGGCACCGACCTCGTGATGGGCGGTCGCCAGACCGTGACGTTCCTGCACAAGATCACCTGGTGGTGCGGCGGCGTGTTTCTCGGCCTCGCGCTCATCCTGGCGGTCATCTCATCGCGCGGCGGCGAGCCCCAGTCGGTGCTCGAAGGCGCGGTCCCGCCCGCGCCCGTGCAGCCGGCGCCGCTCCCGATCCAGCCCCCGCCCCCCAATCAATAACCCGAGCCGCGCGTACGTCCTGCTCGAAGACGGTGCCTGTTTTCCCGGCACCGCCCCGGTTCCCTTCGAGCCCGGCTACGCGGAAGTCGTCTTCACCACCAACCTGTCCGGCTACCAGGAGGTGTTCACCGACCCGTCGTACCTCGGGCAGATCGTGGTGATGACCGCGCCGATGATCGGCAACTACGGCATCAACCCGGAGGACGTGGAGTCCGACCGGCCGCGCGTCGCCGGCGTCGTGGTCCGGGAGCTGTCGTCGGCCCACTCCAGCTGGCGCGCCACGGGCCCCCTGGTCGACTGGCTCGCCCACTCGCGCATCCCCGTCATCGCCGATGTCGACACGAGGCGCCTCACGCGCCACATCCGCGCCCGGGGCGCGATGCGGGGCGTGGTCGCGACCGGCGAGGCGCCGACGGCCGAGATCCGCGCCGCCCTCGCCGCCTCGCCCTCCATGGACGGACTCGATCTGGCCAGCGCCGCCACCGCGGCGGGTGAAACGACGGAGGGACCACGCGACGCCCGGCATCACGTCGTGGCGATGGATTTCGGCATGAAGCGCAACATCGTCCGGCTGTTCCTGGAGCACGGGTGCCGCGTGACCGTGGCGCCGGCCACCACACCCGCCGCCCGCGTTCGCGAGCTCGAACCCGACGGCGTGTTCCTGTCGAACGGGCCCGGCGATCCGGCCGCAGTGGGCTATGCCATCGAAACCATCCGCGACCTGGCCGATGGCTCGCTGCCGATCTTCGGCATCTGTCTCGGGCACCAGCTGCTGGGGCTCGCCCTGGGCGGCGCGACCGTGAAACTTCCCTACGGCCACCGCGGCGGCAACCACCCGGTAAGGGATGTGGAGACGGGGCAAGTACTTATCACGTCGCAGAACCACGGTTTCGCCCTGCGGGGCGACATCCAGACCATTCCGGGAGCGCCGGCGCTCAAGGTCACGCATCTCAACCTCAATGACGGCACCGTGGAAGGCGTGAGGCATCGGGAATACCCGATTTTCGCGGTCCAGTATCATCCGGAGGCCTCCCCCGGTCCGCACGACGCCCGGAAACACTTCGATCAGTTCCTGCAAGCTCTTGACACACAATAGGTAAGCCCGTATGTTGGCCCCCGGCTTGGTAACCCTGGGCTCTTGGGGGGACTGATGACGAAGGCCGATCTGGTCGAGAAGGTCACCAATCAAATCTCTCGTACTGCGGGTCCCCTCATTTCGAAGAAGGACTGCGCCCGGGTCGTGGATTCGTTTTTAGACGCCGTCAAGGCCGCCCTCGCCGAGCAGCATAACATCGAGATTCGCGGCTTCGGGACGTTCAAGATCCGCCAGCGCAAGACACGCATGGCGCGCAATCCGCGCACCGGCGACCCCGTCGAGGTCGCCGCCCGGCCCGTGCCGGTCTTCAAGCCCAGCAAGGAGTTGCGCGCGATGGTGGCGGAGGCGCGGGAGCGCGTCCCCTCCTGAGCGCCCCGGCCAGGCGCGGTGCGGCCCGGACCAAACGTCTGGGCCGCTTTTGTTTAGGCGGGGTATGCCTGCTACCTGACCTTTCCGATGGAGCTAACTGGTGAAACCGCTTGGGTTACTGTGCCTCGTGGCCGCGCCGCTCGGCGCTCAGGCCGTGCGCTACGACGTCTCGGTGACCACGCCGGCCAGCCGCCTGTTCCACATCCGGGCGGAGGTCCCGGCGGGAGCCCGGGACACGCTGTATCTCTCCCTGCCCGCCTGGAGCCCCGGCTCCTACGAGATCCAGAACTACGCGCGGTATGTGCGCCACTTCACGGCCCGGAATCCGGGCGGTGGGGCGTTGTTCTGGGATCGCCTGGACAAGGACACGTGGCGCGTGGCAACCGGCGGCGCGCCGCGCGTCACCGTCGAGTTCGACGTCCTGGCCGACACGATCGATCTCTCGCTGGCGCGCATCGCCGATGACTTCGGACAGTTTCTCGGCACGAACCTGTTCCTGTTCGAAGAAGGCCGGCTCGATCGCCCGGCGGAGGTGCGGTTCACCCTGCCGACCGGATGGCGGGTGACGACGGCGCTGCGGGGCCGGGGCCCAACCTACGCCGCGGCGGATTACCACGAGCTCGCCGACGCGATGACCTTCGTCGGGCGGCACGCCCTCGACTCGCTCCAGGTCGACCGGCGATGGATCCGGCTGGCCGTGTGGCCGGCCGCCGCGTACACGCCCGCGGTCGCGCAGAACCTGCGCGGGGCCGTCGAGAAGATGGCGGGGACCCAGAACCGCCTGCTGGGCGGTCCGCCGTACGACGTCTACACCGTGTTCTTCATGATCGTGCACGCCGGCGTGCCCTTCGGCGGCGGCCTGGAGCACAGCGCGGCCCAGTTCGACATCCTGCCCCAGCCCGCGTTCGCCGACGCCGCGGGTAACCTGGGCGACTTCGTGATCCCCCTGTTGTCGCACGAGTTCTTCCACCTGTGGAACGTGAAGCGGATCCGCCCCGCCGAGCTATGGCCGTACGACTACCGGGTCGAGCAGTTCACGCCCCTCTTATGGTGGTCCGAGGGAGTGACCGACTATTACGCGGACCTGACCAACCTGCGGGCGGGGTTGTGGACCGGCGAGCGATTTCTCGAGAGCGCGGCGGAGAACATGGAGACGGTGGCCGCCGCACCGGAGCCGTGGAGCGTGGAGGACGGGAGCGTGGCGACGTGGATCGATGAGGTCTACGTCAACAGCTCCCAGCTGTACTATCCGGAGGGATCGCTCATCGGGCTGCTGCTCGACGTCTCGATCCGCGACGCCATGGACAACCGGCGCTCCCTGGATGACGTCACCCGGGCCCTGTTCACCCGGTTCTACCGCCAGGGGAAGGGGTTCACCACGCCCGACCTGCTGCGGCTGCTGACCGAGGTCGGCATGCCCGACGCCGAGGCGTTTTACCAGCGCTACATCAACGGCCGTGCCGACCTGCCCTACGAGACCGTGCTGGCCAAAGCGGGGCTCGCGGTGCAGCGCGACACGCTGTCGGAGTTCGTGCTCGGGACGCAGCTCTCCCTGGGACCCGAGGGCGAGATCGTGGTCGAGCGGGTCCTGCCGGACGGCAGCGCCCACACGGCGGGCGTGGAGCCCGGCGACGTGCTGGTGAAGCTCGACGACATCGAGCTGCGACCCACCGCCGAGGTGTTCGAGATCATGCGCAACCGGTTCCGCGGCCGGGCGGGATCGCCGCTGGCCGTCACCGTCCGCCGCGCGGGCCGCGCCGTCACCCTGACGGGGCGCGTCGTCGCGCACCAGCGGACGGGCTTCGCGATCGCGCGCGTGGCGGAGCCCACGGCGCAGCAGGCCCGCGTATGGCAAGGGCTCGTGACGGGGACGACGGGCCAGTAACGGAGGGTTATCTTCAGGTCGATGGCGACGGGAACGGTGCGGCTGAAGTTCTTCGCGCGGTACGCGGAGCTCGTGGGGTGTGACCACGCCGAGCTGGCCGTGCCGCTGCCCGCCACCGTGGGCGACGTCGTGCGCGCGGCCCGCGCCGCCCTGCCGGGAGCGGACGCCCTGCCCGAGCGTCCACTCGCGGCGGTGAACCTCCGGCACGCGCGACTCGACGCCCCGGTCCGCGATGGCGACGAAGTGGCGTTCTTGCCGCCGGTGGCGGGCGGCTAGCATGCCCCACCTGACCCGGAACCCGATCTCCCCCGATGTACTGCTCCGCGCCGTGGCCGCGCCGGAGTGCGGCGGGACGTGCCTGTTCCTCGGCACGGTCCGGAACGCGCCCGAACACGGCGGCGTGACGGCCATCGCGTACTCGGCGTACGACGCGATGGCCGAGGCGGAGCTCGACCGGATCGCCGCCGAGGCACGGGAGCGCTGGCCGGGATGTCGCCTCGGCGTCACGCACCGCCTAGGGCGAGTCCCTCTGGGCGAGGCGAGCGTCGCGATCGCCGCCGCGGCTCCCCATCGCGCCGACGCGTTCGCCGCGTGCCGCTACGCGATCGAGGAAATCAAACGGCGGCTCCCCGTATGGAAGAAGGAGTACCGGCTCGACGGATCGACCACCTGGGTGGAGCCCGGGGTCAGCGCGCCTGACGGCGCCCGGGTTCAATGAGCGCCCCAGTTCACGACATCTTCGCCCGTCCCCTCCGCAGCCTGCGGCTGTCGGTCACGGACCGCTGCAACATGCGGTGCCGCTACTGCATGCCGGAGGCGGAGTACGTCTGGCTTCCCCGCGAATCGATTCTCACGTTCGAGGAGATCGCGCGGCTGGTGGCGGCGTTCGCGGGTGTCGGGGTGAGGGCCCTCCGACTCACCGGGGGCGAGCCCTTGCTGCGGCACGAGCTCGACAAGCTGGTGACGCTGGTCCGCGGCGTTCCGGGAATCACCGACCTCGCGCTCACGACCAACGGCATCCTGCTCGCCGAGCAGGCGCCCCAGCTGAAGGCGGCGGGGCTGCGTCGCGTGACGGTGAGTCTCGACACGCTGCGGCCCGAGCGGCTGCGCGAGTTCGCGCGCACGGCGCGGCATGGCGACATCGTGGCAGGGATCGCCGCCGCCCGGCGCACCGGCCTGCCGGTCAAGATCAACTCGGTGGTGATCCGCGGCTTCAACGACGATGAGCTGGCCGCGCTGATCGACTTCGCCCGCGAGCACACCGCCGAAGTGCGCTTCATCGAGTACATGGACGTCGGCGGTGCCACCCGGTGGTCGCCAGAGCAGGTGGTCTCGCGCCAGGAGATCGTCGCGCGCCTGGCGGCACGGTTCGGGGCCGCCGAGCCGCTGGCCGAGAAAGACCGGCCGTCGGCGCCGGCGGACCGGTTCCGGTTGCCGGACGGGACGACGTTCGGCATCATCGCGTCCACGACGGCGCCGTTCTGCGGGACGTGCGACCGCGCGCGGCTCACCGCCGACGGGCACCTGTTCCTGTGCCTGTACGCCGAGACCGGGGTGGACCTCCGCCCGGCGCTGCGCGGCGGAGCATCGGACGACGAGCTCCGCGGGCTGGTCGCCGGCGCGTGGGGCGCCCGGCGGGACCGCGGAGCGGAAGAGCGGCTGCGCGTGGCCGAGCGCGGCGTGCTGCATTCGATCGATCGGCTGCGGGCGGATCCGCACCGCGAGATGCACACGCGGGGCGGGTAGTCGCGCCGCCAGAGAACAGCACCGACGCCCTTGCATGGGGGAAAGCCGATCGACCCACCAAGCGGTGATATCTCTCACAGCGATCCGACGCCCTCACGGCATACACCTTTCCTCGCCCATCGCCTTTCGCGCAACTCGTTCCTGCTCTGCGCCTGATTGATCGCAACAGCCGCGGGTGGGCCTCGAAAGACCGGCCTCCTGGGGGCGTAAACACACCACCTCCGATCGAGGGAGCAACATGCTTGAGAGCTGGGTTCGACGGCTTTTGATCGCGGCTGCCACCGTGGCGGTTGGGGGTGCGTGCCACGAGCCGGTGAACCCCGGCCAGCAGCTCGGTCAGCCCGACTCGGCGGCGTTGCGCCGGTCACAAGCGCAAGTCCGGGCACAGGCGGTGGCAGCGGCGATGGCCGACGACCGTTGCATCACCGCCTTCGGGGCCCCTTCCGGGGGGTGTACGGTGACCTACACAGCGACGCCAGCGAATTATCACACTCAAGCGCAACGAGATCCCATCACGGTAACCTTTTCGAGCCCAGTGTACGAGTTGATCGTGGAGACGTCGGGGGCCTACTCGTGTTCCGGCACGTTCGGGACGGTCATCGTGTACAACCGGGTGGGGACCGAGGTGGAACGGCGGGACCTACAGATGAGCAATTCCCGCTGACTGTGGCAACGACAACGTGACTTGCTGCGCGGTGGACAGCGTGCAATTCGTGGGCGGTATCTCGCGGATCGTCATCGAACCGCCGTCGCCCTGGACGTTCCCCGTCTGCATAGGCGATGTCTG
>JBOHSV010000312.1:0-2336 GCA_050921735.1 Gemmatimonadales bacterium
GTGCTGTCCGAGTCGGCCCGGATCGCCGCACACCCTCGCGCGCTCGGCGTGGTCAAGAGTCACGGCGCGCAGTACTTCGAGGGTGCGGCCCTGGAGCGGGCCCTGCGGCTCGCCGAGCGGCACCGCACGAGCGTGTTTCGCCCGCGAGGTCGGGCGCGCCACGCCGTGTATTCCTTTTACCTGCGACTCTGGCCGTGGGAGGGCAATGATATCGGGTACGGGCTGCTCCGCATCGAGACCCGGGCGCACGCCGACGCCGTGGCGGGGGCGTCGCGCACGGGCGGGTGGTTGTACGCCGAACGGGCGCCGGTGTCCACCCCGGACGCGCGCTGGGACCGCCTGGTGTATCCTATACATGACGTGGAGACCTATCTGAAGGCCCGCGCGCCCCGGGAGCTGCTCGCCCCGCCGGGGTCCCGACTCCCCAGGACCGGGACGTGATCGAGCGCGCCGCGACGCCCCCCGTCGGCCGCGTCGTCGCGACCGAGTTGAAGCCCGCGACGCCGCATCAGTTCCACTTCTGGACCGCGACCGACACGAGCATCGGCATCGGCGCGATCGTGCGAGTCGTGGGACCGGGGACCGGGGACGAGGGCAGGGTGGTGTATGGCGTGGTGACGGATGCCGTGGCGTATTCCGACCTCCTCACCCCGCTCCACGACGTCGTCGGGGCCGAGGGCGACCCGGGGCGCGCCGCCGAGGCGCCCACCGTGCGTCAAGAGATCCGGCTCTGGACCGCCGCGGTTCTACGGCAGGTGCCGGAGGAGCCCCTCCAGCCCGTTCCGCTGGGGCGGGTGTTCGTCGCGTCGGACGCCGACGTGGCCCAGGCGCTGCGGATGGAGGGGTACCTGCGGTCCGCCGCGCCGACGGCCATTCCGGTGGGGCTGTACACGGCCGGGGGGCTCGAGGCGCCGGTGTACCTCGACGCGGACTTCCTGCTGGGGCCCGAGGCCGCGCACCTCAACCTGTCGGGCGTGTCGGGGCTGGCCACCAAGACCAGCGCGGTGGAGTTCCTGTTGTCGGCCATCTTCCAACACTTCCCGCCGCACCGCGGACGGGTGGCCGCGATCTGCTTCAACGTGAAAGGTCCGGACCTCTGCTTTCTCGACCGGCCGGGGCTGCTCGACGACCAGGATCGCCGCCGCTACGCGCGGCTCGGCGTCGAGCCCAGGCCGTTCGAGCGGGTCCGCTACTTCGCGCCGTACAAGGCGGACGGGGTGAACCTGAACACGCTGCGCACCCACCCGGATCTGGTGGACGACGTGGAGCCCCTGGTGTGGGGCCTGCGCGAGGTGCTCGACTTCGCCGAGGTGCTGCTCAACCGCGACGACATCGATGCCAAGGCCGACGCGTTCATCGATTTCCTGGCCGACCGCGTGCTCGACCGGCCGTTCGACGACGGCTTCGGCGGCGAGCACCGCGTGCAGACCTTCGCCGACCTCGACCGCCTGTTCCGCGCGCTGTTCGACGGGCTCGAGTCGGCGGGGCGGGGCGACATGTGGCGGACGCACCACGTCGCCACGATCCGCAAGGTGCGCAATCGGCTGTCCAACGTCTCCACGCGCTGCAAGGGCTTGGTGACCGACGACGGACCCTCGCACGACCTCCCCTGGGGACGGTTCGAGGACCGCGCGGTATACGTGATCGACGTCGCGAACGTGGATCCGCTGGGCCAGGACCTGGTGTTCGCCCGGGTCGTGTCGCGGCTGCGCGAGCAGCTGGAGCGGCGCGATCTGGGCGTCGACGCGGTGATCGTCTTCGCGGACGAGCTGAACAAGTACGCGCCGGCGGACGGGCCGGAGACCTACGTGAAGAAGATGCTGCTCGACATTTCGGAGCGCGGCCGGTACCTGGGACTGGCGCTGTTCGGCGCGGAGCAGTTTCGCTCGCAGGTGCACCGCCGCGTGGTGGGGAACGCCGGCACCCAGATCTTCGGGCGGATGGACATGGACGAGCTCGCGACCCCCGGCTATCAGGTGCTGTCGCCGGCCACGAAGATCAAGCTGGCGACCCTGCCGGTGGGCGAGCTGATGGTGCGCCACCCGCACTTCACCCAGCCGATTTTCGTGCGGTTCCCGCGCCCCGCGGTGCTGCGCGGGCGGGACGGCGTCGAGCGGTTTCCGCCGGCCGCCGAGCTGCCGTTCGCCGAGGCGGTCGTGCGCCATCTGGTGCGCCTGGACCGCCGGATCCGGCCGAACCAGGTGAAGGACCTCATCGCCGAGCGCTCCGAGGACGACGTGCGGCGCGCCCTCGGCGTGGTGCGCCGCGAGCGGCCCGCCGACGTGCTGGCCCGATTCCGCCGGGCGCTCGGCGCGCGGGTGCCCGCCGAGGCGGCC
>JBOHSV010000313.1:0-3375 GCA_050921735.1 Gemmatimonadales bacterium
CGACGCGAACTCGCGGGTTGATAACGCGTTGACGGAAGATCAACTTGTCGGGGGTACGCTCTGGATCAGGAGAGTCCTGGTTCGATCCCAGGAGGGGCTTCAGCGTCCCAAGTTCACCACGCAAACCCCCACTCATCACCCCAACGCTGCCCGCGGGAGATGACCGGACTCGAGCTGCTCGGCGAGATCGAGCAGACCTGCGGCTTCCCACGATCGGTTGCGTTTGGAGCGCGAAACCGGCACGAGCACGCCGGCCGCCACCAGCTGCTCGATTGCCTCGTAGGTCTGCGGTTTTGAGCGGCTGGCGGCAGCCGCGGCGACCGCTGCCGTGATCACCGGGTGACCCGGCAGGATGTCGATCAAGGCCCAGGCGGCGGCATCCGCTCGTGGTGGGGCTGGGCGCGAACGCAGCTGGGCCCGCCAGCTCTCGGTGAGCTCCCGCACCCTGCTGAGATAGGCCTCTGCCAGCGTCGCCGATGTGCACGTCGCGGCGGCGAAATGTTCGACCCATTTCGCGACGTCGTCCTCACGGAATACGGTCAGCCCCTTGATATAGCGGTCGCGGTTGGCCGCGAGGACGACGCTGATCGGCGGCACATACGCTCGAGCCAGCCCGCGCCGTTTCAGCACGACGTGAACCAACGCGCGGCCCGTACGCCCATTCCCGTCCGCAAAAGGGTGGATAGTCTCGAACTGCGCATGCACGAGCGCCGCTTGTACCACAGGGGGCAACCGATCGTCGTTGATCGCGTCGCACAGGTCACGGAGCAGGCCCGCGACTTCCTCTGGGGGCGGCGGGACGAAGTCGGCCCTACACGGATTGTAGTCGTTCCCCCCGATCCAGTTCTGGCTCGTCCGCACCTTGCCCGCGATGCGCGCCGCGCCGGCGGCGCGTTCCATGAGGCGGTGGTGGATCGCGAGGATTCGAGCGACTGTGAAGGACGATGGGGCCCCGGCTTCCTTCATGGCCAGTTCCATCGCCGCGATGTTGGCGAGGACCTCGACCACCGTGGGTCTGGCGCGACGCCCGGCCTCGACGTTCGCCTCAGCGCGGACCAGCTCGCGGACCCCAGCCTGCAGGCCCTCGATCTTCGACGAGGCGATTGACTCGGTGCGGAGCAGCAAGCGAGCGAGGGGCGCGAGGGCGGGATGAGTCACGTCGTTCAGTCCCCGGATCGCTGCTTCGGCCTCGGATACCGCGCCGGCCACCGTGCCCGTGAGGCTCACGGGAAGCCGGGTCAGGTACGTCGGGATGAACGCGTCGTATTTACACGCCCGGCGATACCTGGCCGGGGTGTGAGCGGCGGGATCTGGCGTCCAAGTTCTGGTTATGTGTCGCCCAGGCATCCAACCCTCACGGAGGGTGGGCAGTGATTAGCCTTATAAATTATCCCTAACTAATGTAACGACCCTAGTCAGGGATCACCATAGCTTTGTTTGCCTGGAGCGGCGCCCGTCGTCTAGCTCCAGATCCCGCGCAGGCGTAAGCTTCCCGGGAGATTCCCATGGGCGAAACCCGCGTTGACCTGCTCCACCTCCTCGAGGACCTGCGCGATGCCTACGCGGGCCAGCTCGAGGAGACCATCCTGACCGAGATCGTCGCGAACTCGCTCGATTCCGGGGCCGCCCAAGTCCGCCTGACCACCGATCCCGGCGCGGCCACGCTCGACGTCGTAGACGACGGCCGCGGCATGAGTCGCGGGGAGCTGCGCCGCTATCACGACCTCGGCGCGAGCACCAAGATCCGCGGGCGTGGCATCGGCTTCGCGGGCGTTGGCATCAAGCTCGGCCTCCTCGCCTGCGGGGAGGTCGTGACCGAAGCCCGGCGGGGCAAGACGCACGTGGCCACGACGTGGCGGCTCGCGTCCCGGCATCGGGCGCCCTGGAGCTGGACACCCCCACCGGGCCTCGTCGGTGTCCGCGGCACAGCGGTACGCCTACACCTCCAGAATGCGCTCTCGCCGCTCCTCGATGCGGGCTTTCTCGAGACCACGCTGCGGCGCCACTTCCAACCGCTGCTCGAGACCGCCTTCGACCGCATCCTCGCGCGCGTCTACCCGAGCGGCGTGACGTTCGTCGTCAATGGCCGCCCGGTCGGCCGCCGCGACGTCGGCCCCCCGCCCCCCGACGTGGCATCGCTCGCCGTACGCGCGGGGCGCCAGCGCACACCGTCGGCGGTCGGGTACCTGCAACGCGGACCGGTACCGCTCGCGGCCGACGACCGCGGGGTGGCCGTGAGCACCCGGGGCAAGGTCATCAAGCGGGGCTGGGACTGGGTGGGGGTCGCCCCCGCCGAGCCTGGCGCGGTCGCCGGCCTGATCGAGGTCCCAGCGCTCGCCGAGTGCCTCACGCTCAACAAAGCGGACTTCATCAAGACGGGTCCGCGCGGTGCCACCTACCTCGCCTACCGCAAGGCGATCCAGGAGGCCGTCACGGCACAGCTCGCCGAGTGGGGCGAGACGCCGGCATCCGAGGCACGGCGGGGTGCTCCCCGGCGGCTCGAGCGCGATCTTCAGAGCGTGCTGGACGAGCTGGCGCGCGACTTCCCGTTGCTGGCGACGCTCGTGCAGCGGCGCGCAGGCGGCCAGCGCCGCCTAGCATTCGGCGCCGCGGGTGGCACCGCTCCGGCTGCGGGAGGCGTCGCGCTCACGACGGCTCTGCGGGAGGAACCTGTGCAGCCCGGAGCCGAAGCGCTTCCGCCTTCGCATGTTGCGGAGCAAGGAGAGCGGGAGCCCCACGCTGCCGGTACAATGGTGCCCGGGGACCCGCACGCTCCCAAGCGCCCGGCCCATCACGGGCTCCGCATCCAGTTCGCAAGCCGGCCCGACGACGACCAGCTCGGTCGCTTGGTCGAGTCCACCGTGTGGGTGAACGCGGCGCACCCGGCCTACGCGCGCGCCACGGCGGCACGGGCCGACGCCTACCACGTGGCCCTCACCGTCGCGATGGCGCTGGCACCGCTCGCCGTGGAACCGGCGGACGCGCACGGGTTCGTCACCGCGTTCCTCACGCGCTGGGGAGAAACAGGAGGGCGCAACGGGCGGCGCGAGAAGCGCCGCTGAGCGGCAGCGTGGCGTCTATCGCTCCGGCGGCGGCCTAGCAGTGCGGGCGTTGACCGGGCGTTGATTGGGCCATCGCAGGTTCCCCTGCCATGCGCACATGAGAGACCCGTTCGTTGTGCGCCAGGTGCCGGGGCTCCGGCAACGCTCGCCAAGTTGTATGCTATTGACATGCTATCGTATGTCACTAGCATACGTAGGCCATGGAGAACCTTCTGCTCGGGCCACGGGCCCGGCGCGCCATCCTGGCCCGTACCTTCACCGACCCGGCCCGCGAATACCACCTGCGCGAGTTGGTCCGAGTGACCCGCCTCGC
>JBOHSV010000314.1:0-2381 GCA_050921735.1 Gemmatimonadales bacterium
CCTTCGGGGCGTGGGACGCGCGCGTGGCACGCCTGGCTGCGGACGCGGGCTACGAGCTCGGATTCGGCGGCGTCGCGGGAACCGGGCGGCCACTCGAGCTGCCGAGGGTGCCCGTGTACGTGTGGGACCGCCGGGCGGTGCCGCTGGGCCTGCGGTCGGACTGGGTGGGGGGGCTGGGCCGGATGGTGGCGCACGTGGCCAATCGCTGCTCGGTGGGCACGAGCGTTTTGAGGCTCGGCGGCTAAAGACCCTCCCCGCCCGCCACGGCCATCCCCATCGCGTGGTAGCCCCGGTCCACGTAGATCGTGGTGCCCGTGATGCCGCCCGCCAGCGGGCTGGACAGAAACGCTCCCACCAGGCCGACGTCGCGGGCCGTGAGCGGCTCGGGGAGCGGCGCGTTCTCGGCATAGTACTGCACCATCCGCTCGATCTTGCCGATGGCGCTGGCGGCCCGTGACGCGAGCGGGCCGGCGGAGATGGTGTTGATGCGGACGCCGTAGCGGCGCCCGGCCTCGAAGGCGAGCGTGCGGGTGTCGCTTTCGAGCGCCGCCTTGGCCGAGGACATCCCGCCGCCGTAGCCCGGGATCACCCGCTCGCTGGCCATGTAGGTGAGAGAGAGAAACGCGCCGCCCGGGCGCACCAGCGGGCCGAGGCGCGCCACGAGCGACACCAGCGAATAGGCGCTCACGCTCACCGCGGCGAGGTACCCCGCCCGGCTGGTCTCGATCAGCGGCTTTTTCACTTCCGGGCCGTTGGCCAGCGAGTGCACCACCACGTCGAGCGGCTGATCGCCGAAGTCGGCCCGCAGCCGCCCCGCCAGCCCGGCCACCGAAAAATCCCCCACGTCCTTGTAGCGCTTGTTGGTCCGAACGTCGTCGGGAGCGTCGGCCAGCGCGTCGTAGGCGGCATCGAGCGGATAGATCTGCTCGAACGCGAGGAGCGAGCCGTCCGGGAGCCGGCGCGAGCCGTCGAGTTTGCCCCGCTCGAGCAGGTTGAGAAAAATGTTGAGCGCGGGGGGCCAGGTGCCCACGCAGACGCTCGCGCCGGCCTCGGCCAGCGCCTTGGCGATCGCGAACCCGTAGCCCTGGTCGTCGGCGACCCCGGCCACGAGCGCGCGCTTCGCGCGGAGATCGATTGCCAGCATGTGCCTCCCTAGACGAAAAACCTCGCCGCCACCGGAATGAGCTGCGGGTGACGCACCAGGGCGTGCGCGAAGATCCGGCCCAGCGTCCGCCTGGCCGGCGCGATCCGGTTGACCGTGCGGGCCAGTCCGTTGAAGAACTCGTCGTCCAGACCCTCGAGCGCCTGCTTGATGCGGTAGTACCGGAGGTGATCGTCGCCCAGGAGCCGCATCCAGGCATCGTGATACTCGGCGAGGCGGCGGGCGCTGGTGTCGCGTTCCCGGATGGCGGCGGCGGCCGTGTGACCGGCCAGGCGGCCGGCCTTCATGGCGTTCACGATGCCGCCGCCCGACAGGGGATTGATCATGTGCGCGGCGTCGCCGGCCACCAGCACGCCGTCCGTGTAGGTGCGCTTGATGGTGGTGTGCACGATCACCCCGCCCACGGTGTAGCCGGTGGGGGCGGCGCCCGGGAAGCGCCGGGCGACCCAGGCGTCGAGGTACTCGCGCGCGTTCTTGCCGTTGGCCCTGAGGGCCACCAGGCCGAGTCCCACGTTGGCGACGCCGATGCCCTTGGGAAAGATCCAGGCGTATCCGCCGGGGGCGATCGCATCGCCGAACTGGAGGTAGATGGCGTCGGGGTCGAAGGGAATGTCCTGGAGCACGTACTGCGCGCACGACTCCATGTCCCGGGCCGGGACGCGCGTGTCGAGTCCCGCCCAGCGGCCGACCATGGCTTCGACCCCGTCGGCCCCGATCACGACCCGCGCGCGGCAGGTCTCGTCCGTGCCCCGGCGCTTGAGCCGGACGTGCCAGCGGCCGTCGGGACAGCGCTGCATGGCCGTCGCTTCGGTCCCCACCTGCACCTCGGCGCCCGCCTGGGCGGCCAGGGCGGCGAGGTGCGCATCGAAGCGCGTGCGGTCCAGGATCCACCCGACGTCCCGCTCCGCGACCTGCACCTCGGTGTCGTCGGGAGCGAGGAAGATGACGCGGGTGATCTTGCGGGCGACCCAGTCGGCGCCCTCGGGGCTGGCGAACTCGCGCAGCCCCGCGTCGCCCACGCCCTCGGCGCAGCGCACCGGCGCGCCCACCGCCCGATCACGCTCCAGCAGCACGACGTCGAGTGCTGGGGCGCTCCGGCAGGCCACGCACGCGGCTACGGAGCCCGCCGGTCCGGCGCCGACCACCAACACGTCCACGTTCGGCATCAGGTGGGGACCATGGAGAGGGCTCCCACCGGGCAGGGCGCGACACACTTTTC